>JAGQHE010000095.1 GCA_020431995.1 Candidatus Nitrosopumilus sp. | reverse complement strand
ATCATAGGTTTTTAAATAAATTCTGCTAAGGCGTATACATGAAAGACATCAATGACATAATGCCCAAAATCCCGAACATGAGATGGGGGGCTTTGATGAACAAAGCGCCAACTAATGATAAAGTTGAAGAAATGAACAAAATTTTTCCAAATAATGGCAAATGGCACACTGTATTTGAAGAAAAAGACATGATCACCATTGATGGAAAAGAAATACGAAAAAAAGATCCCAACAAGTGGACATAGTTTGCAAAACCTGCTACTAACCACAATTCTGATTCTTTCTACCGTATTTGTATTGGGATCTGCAAATGCGTATGGTCATGGTGTAGGAAGTGAAACTTTTCCACCTGTAGAATTAGATGGGAGACTAGTTACCTTGGAAATATCGTCTTCGAAAAATGATCCGAATACAAATGATGATCAGCAAATTTCTATCTCATTGATTGATTTTGATTCAAAAGTTACTTTACGAGATACCACTTTTCTCATAAAATCTGAACGTGGAGAACAATTTCTTTTTGAACGGGAATTTAAGGCAGACAATGGATTCATAGTCTTTAATTTTGTATCTGAAGACCATGATTCTATTGTAATAGAGGATGAAAATGGTGGTAATTTCTTTGGTTCTTTATTGGGACTTGAAAGCAGACTAGTGAATGTAAAAGGATCAAAACTTAGTGAAGGTGGTCTCTACAAATTTAATATTAAGATACTTACTGCTAATGAATATTCCAAAAAATTAGAAAATCCACTGACATTCAATGCAGGAATATCTATTGCTCAGACAACTAGGCATGATTTTATTGATCCAAATTTCGGAGAACAAACCATCAATGTTGTAACATACTATGATGAAATTTCTAATTTCCAATATGATCCAATTTTAAAGAAAATCTCTTACTTCATGCCCTTTGATTGGAATGAATCTAACATTAATCAAACATCTGCTGTCCATCAAGAACTTGTAATTCCAAAAAAGTTTGGTGATCTACTAGTTTCTGGGTTTGCTATGTATGTAAATGGAATAAAGCTATCCGATGACGTTGTGAATATTGATGATTTTTTTTCTGATGAGCGCGTGGTCCATTTCATCATTTATCAAAGGGAACTGATGAATATTTTTCATAGTAAAAGTCAGAATGGCATGAATTTTGTAATTCAACCAGATCATGATTATGTTCAGTTGAGCTCGGTCACTGATAATGGCCAATTCAGAATTATTACAACTTGGAAGCCAGAAAGTCTAACATCCAACTCAAATGCAAAAATAATTTTTGATGTCACAGATATTTTCTTAAAAAACAAGCCTGTTTCTACATCATATGACTTCTCAATAACTCAAAACGATCGTACCATATTTGAACAAAGTGGAATTAGTACTGATTCTAAGGATGAGCACAACATCATCGAGTTTTTTATTCCTGCTGATGTTACCGGAATTGTTAATCTCAATTTTAAAAATTTAGGCAACAATAATCTTGCAGGGGCAACTATCCCAATTGTTATTGATAGAATTACTGCTCAAATTATCATTCCTGATTGGATTAGAAATAATGCATTATGGTGGTCCGAAGATCAAATTGATGATAATACATTCATCCAAGGAATTGAATATCTTGTCAAAAATCAAATTATAGTGATGCCTTCAACTCAACAGAAAACTTCAAACTCTCAAGAAATTCCCAGATGGATCAAAAATAATGCAGGATGGTGGGCATCTAATCAAATTGATGATAAAACATTTGTTCAGGGGTTGGAATTTTTAATTGGAAATGGAATAATTCGTGTATGATCAAGCCTAATTCAAAAATGAACCAATATTTTCAAATGTAAAAAACCACTGACTCTCACTTTTAGATCTGAAAATATGGTTGAAAGAAAATGAGCCTTGCTCTCAATTGTCGTAATTGGAGTTATGGTGATGCAGGTTTTGCCAACCATTATTTCTCATTTATTACGTAGTTATTCAGTACACATTTTCTTGCACATTGGTGGACTTAGTATTGCTGTGTTTATTTCAGTCATTGCAGGATTTGTATATTGTAAACTAAGAACAAAACGACTCTTACTTGGTACTGTAGCATTTACTATATTGGCGCCAAAATTTTTTTGTTAGTGGATGCAACATGATCTACTATCCATGATTTTGATATGATGCCTACAACTGAAATAAGACGTTTATTGACGTTTGTAACGTTGGGATATGACACCAGAAGTGTCTAGAAATGACTGACAGAGATTTACAAATTCAACAAGTCATTGAAAAAATCCCCGAATTAAATTTCATGAAATTATGCACTCTTCCGGATTAAAAAAGCGTATTGAGTCATTATCTAGAAAAACTAGAATTATTGAAACAGATTGTGGTCCAAGGTAAATAAGATCATGCCCCATTAAATTACCGAAGATGAAACCATAATTATCAAAGCATCAAGAAAACAAACCCCTTACGATCTCATACTTGCATTAATAAAAAAGATGAATTGGAATTTTCACTAGTAAAATAGGTTAAAAATCGCTATCATCTATCACAACTTGTAAAAGATAAACTAGCAGAAGTAAAATTAATTCGGTTCAAAAAGAGATATCATATTAAGGAAAGAGATCTAATCAATAAATTAGCTGAAGACCATGAATATCGATTACTTGAGAAAGCAACATCTGGCTTTGAAGGTATTTTTAACCCCTTTTCGCTTTTCAGAAATAAAAATTCTGTCTCTATTTGGACTGTTATTTTTAATCTTGGTTGTTCCTCAAGCAGCGTCTGCTGATGTTTATGTCCCGTTACATGAATATCTGGGATATTTTGATTCAGCCGGAATCTATACCGTAGTTGGAAACGTTAAAAATGAAAATAATTTTGCAATAATCCCAACAATCACTGTATCAGTAATTGATAACTATGGAACTATATCAAAAACAATCAAGCATGTTCCTCTAGGTGCTGGTAAGGAAATACCTTTTAAAATAAAATTTCCCGAATTGACATCTAATGCTCCAGTTCTCATGAATCCTGAATTAACTTTTGATAAAACTGTAACGAATGAAATCCCAATTCAAGTACTTTATGATAAAACCTTGATCAAGCATAAAGATGGTCACATCTCAGGAAGAATCCAAAACACCGGCGAAAAAACCATCTATTATCCTAAAATTTATGCAGTAGTTCATGGTTATGAATTGGTATTAGATATTGCACAAAATATAGAATTTATTGAAAAAATTGAACCGGGAGAAATTATTGATTTCTCAATGTATCCTGATCCGTCAATCACTACTGATGTTTTTTACTATAGCTGTTTTGCACCGGTAGATACTACCGTAATTCCGGTGACTGCAAAGAAGAATGGAGGAGAATTTGATTTTAGATATGATTCAGGTGCATGGTATTCTGCAGCTGAATTCAGTAACGATGGAACTACACTTATCATGCGTGGATACAACAGTTACCCACTTCAAACATATGCAAATTTTGAATTTCCACCAATTACAGGCAACGAAAAGTTTGATGTTACGATAAATGACAATCCTGTGGAATTCATTCAAAGTGTTGATGAAATGGGTCAATGGCATGTTGCATTTATTGTGGAACCCCAGTCACAAGGTATTCTGAAAATTACTGGATTTGAAAAAGGATTGCCGCCAGAATTGCCTAAAATCCCTCAGTGGATCAAAATAAACGCCGAATGGTGGGTAACTGAACAAATCTCTGATTCTGAATTCATGGAAGGCATTGATTTTTTGTTCAAAAAAGGAATAATATTTGTTGCAGGCAAACAGATCATTGTAGAATCTGAATGGCGTATTCCATCTTGGTTCAAGAGCACTACATCGTGGTGGCATGAAGAAAAAATCTCTGACGGTGATTTCCTAAATGCCATTGAAAATCTTGTGAAACGAAAAATAATTGTGATTTGACCCATATATTCAACGAATAATCTGATTCTTGTCTTTTCAATATTCTTAATATAGTACATATCGTAGTTAAATGAGAAATCAGTAAACAAGATAACTTATTTTCATCTTCATGAACATGTCAAAATAAACAAACTTTATTCAAAGCATAGCTGAAAATATTAACTGTGTTAAACCAAATCCACATAAAATTATTTTTGGCAATAATCAACCTGTAACGGCAATCTTCGTTTTATCAAATTTGATGAAAATTCATTATGCACAGAGAATTTTATAGTGATGCATTATTCTAGCATGTTTCAAAATAACCAATCTGTATTTCTAGATGGGTCAAAAATAATGCCATCTGATGGCCTAAAAGATGTGATTCTTTAGTTCAAGGCACTCCATATTTTGTTAAAGAAGAAATGATGAAAATTGAATAATCTTATTATACAAATTTTAATCAAGCTAAACAACCAATGCTTCCATTAAGAGATGAGAATCCACACCCTCCTGGATTCAAACCAACTATAACTTATGCATTAATCATAATCAACGTAATTGTATTTTTCATTGAAGTCTCATACACTGGTCAATTCTTTGAATTCACAAATCAAAACACAATCAGTTTATTTTACAATTGGGGTGCTGTTCCAAATTGCATTACTGGCGCAAGCATATTTAGCGTAGATTTCGGTTCAGGCCCACAAAATATTTCCTGTCCCCAAGAACCATATTTCTCTCTGCTAAGCTCAATCTTTTTGCATGGTGGTTTAATGCATCTTGGAGGAAACATGCTGTTCTTATGGATATTTGGTGATAACATTGAACAAAAATTTGGCAAGCTAAAGTACATTGGAATTTACCTGATGTGGGGAATTCTTGCAGGATTGATCCATATTGCTGGTGATACTAGTAGTGTAATTCCAGCCGTGGGCGCATCTGGAGCAATTTCCGGGATATTGGGAGCATATCTGATAATTTTCCCGAGAGCAAGAATCCAAACCTTCCTTATGATGGGATTCATCTGGAGAATGATGCATGTTAAGGCAAAATGGTTCTTGCCTTTCTGGCTACTTTTTCAAAACCTACTACCATATTTTATTGGAGGGTTCGGTCTTGCAGGTGACAGTGTGGCATATCTTGCCCACATTGGAGGATTTGTTGTAGGTCTAGCAACAGGTTATTTGTACAAAAAAACACACAGTTCTGAGTTCATGTATGGTACAAGATATGGATATAGATCAGACTATTGAACGCATAAATCACTGAATCTATTACAATTCGCATGCCGTTGATTACTGTATCAATGTATCCTGGGAGGACACAGGAACAAAAAGTTGAGTATGCAAAAGCAATAACAAAATCAGCAGTAGAGATTCTTAAAACAAAAGAGAATCATGTAATTGTTGTTTTTGAAGACAATCCTAAAGAAAATTGGTTTTTGGCAGGAAACCAACTTTAATTATTTTTAAAAATTATGGACTGAAGAAAGTTTTCCAGTCATAGGCTGGCATACACACTATGATCGGTGATTTTCTCTTCATAATATGTGCCTAATAAGAAAATGGTTCATTTTATGACTTGCCAAGCATTTATCCTTTTATTACAATTTAATTAATCATGTTTTATGAAAGCTGCTGTCGTTCAATTCAAAGCGTCAACCATGAAAGAAGACAATCTCAACAAAATCCTCTCATACATTTCAAAGGCATCATCAAAGAATGCAACACTGTGCACCTTTCCAGAATTTATGATGTTTTACACAAATTCCACTCAAACTCCTAAACAACTTGCAAATTTATCTGAAACAATTAACGGAAATTTTGTTACAACAATTGCAAATGCTGCAAAAGAAAAACAAATCGAAGTCGTAGGCTCGTTTTATGAAAAAAGCAGAAAAACAAATCGTGTATATGACACATCATTTGTTATTGATAAATCAGGCAAAGTGATCTCTACCTACAGAAAAATCCATCTTTATGATGCGCTAGGATTCAAAGAATCTAAAAAAATGGATTCAGGTTCAAAGATCTCAAAGCCTGTTGGTACTTCTATTGGAAGGATTGGAATGATGATCTGCTATGACTTGAGATTTCCAGAAATGTCAAGGACACTTGCTGTTGCAGGTGCTGAAGTTTTAGTTGTACCGTCTGCTTGGGTTAAAGGCAACATGAAGGAAGAACACTGGATTACAATCAATAAGGCACGAGCAATTGAAAATGGGTGTTATGTGATTGCACCTGATCAAGTCGGAAACATCTACTGTGGCAGAAGCCTAGTGGTTGATCCATATGGAAAAATCCTGCTTGATATGAAAAAAAGACAAGGAATAAGTTTTGTAAATATTGATCTGAACAATGTAAAACAGACACGTAAAGCCTTACCTTTGCTTAAAAATAGAAGAACGGATGTCTATCCTACCTTGAAGATTTAGTCTCTCTACTCTTACAATTAAAGTTGGAACACTGTTTTGTCCATTTTTGTTTTCGTGAATAACGAAAAATTATTGTTGGCCATTTACATACATCGCATGGTATTTTTGTTGCTCTCAACCGTGCTTTCTGTAATAAAGGTGACGAGGCTTTGCATCCTCCATAGAAATTTGAGCATCCTATGAAACGTTTTCGAGTAGTGCTTGATCTAACTACCATCAATTCACCTAACTTACATTCAGGGCATCGTACTAGTCCCTTTTTAGGAGAATTTGTTCCAAGAATGATGTATTTTTTTTCTTTTGATGACCAAGATAAAAATCCATTACTATCAAAATACTGAATTATCTCTTTTTTGAAGATGTTGGTTCTTGACTTTGTAGTTTTTACTGTGTGTCTAATGATGGACTTTTTAATCTGAACCGTTCTTGAATCTGTTCTCTTTGGCATTTTATGATGAGTTTACTATAACAATTTTTATAGGGAAATGGGTCAGCAACATTTATGGAAAAGGTTTGTGTTCTTGGCGCTGGAAGCACAAAATATGGAAAATTACCTGACAGCATAGCCGATATCACTACTCAAGCATCTATTTCGGCCATAGAAAGTGCAGGAATAGATCCTAAAGAAGTCAAAGCAGGGTATATCTCAAACGTATTCGGAGTTGCAGATAAGCAAGTTCATCTTGGTCCTGTCTTAATGAGTAACTTGGGAATTTCAGATAAACCATCACTATCAATAGAATCTGCATGTGGAAGTGGTTCTGTAGCTTTTAGAGAAGCATTTGCAAACGTTGCAGCCGGTTTTTATGATTGTCTTGTTGTGACTGGTGTTGAAAAAGTGACTCACACAGGAACTGAATGGACGACAACTTACTTTGCGTACTGCTCAGACTTTTTCTACGAGGGCCAAGCAGGCGCATCGTTTCCAGGATTGTTTGCATCAATGGCAAGAGCTTACTTGACGGAATTTAATACAACCGAAGAAGATTTTGCAAGGGTTGCGGTAAAGAATCACGATAATGGTTTACTCAATCCAAAAGCCCACTTGCAAAAGAAAATTACAATTGACGATGTAATGAATTCGGCAGTAGTTGCCAGTCCTCTAAAACTCTATGATTGCTGCCCGTTTTCTGACGGTGCAAGCTCTGTAGTTCTTTGTTCTGAAAAATTTGCAAAAGAACATGGTAATGATTACATTGAAGTTATAGGCTCTGGAAGAGGCGGTTCACCTGCTGCATTGCAAGGTCGTGAACACATGACAACGATTCCAAGCACAAAGATTGCATCTGAAGCCGCATACAAGATGGCAGGCATCACTGCAAAAGACGTAGATTTTGCGGAAGTACACGATTGCTTTACGATTGCAGAAATAGTTGATACTGAAGATCTGGGATTCTTTGAAAAAGGAAAAGGTGTTCAAGCTGTACGTGAAGGTAGAACAAGTCTGAATTCTGACATTTCTATAAATCCATCAGGCGGTCTTAAATCAAAAGGGCACCCAATTGGGGCTACTGGTATTGGACAGGTGGTCGAAGTATTTGATCAATTAACCGGAAAAGCTGGTGCACGAACTGTCAAAGATGCAAAAATTGGTTTAACTCATAACTTTGGCGCAACTGGTGCAAGTTGTGCTGTTCACGTATTCCAAAGTGTATAAAATGACAGTCAAAGAGCAACTTATTGAAAACGCAAAACGAGGCAAAGTCTTAGCTCATAAATGTACTAGTTGTGGCCTTCTCCATCTTTCTACAGTATATTTTTGCCAAAAATGCGGAAGTAAAGGATTTGAGGACGCTATTTTGGATGGTACAGGCTCAGTCGCTACATATACAATAATAACTGTAGCCCCTGCAGGATTTGAGAAATATACTCCATATGCATTCGTTGTACTTCAATTAGACAATACAAATTTACGAATCTCCGGGTTTATGGCAGGAATTGCTACTCCTGCAGATCTACCTGTTGGAACCAGAGCTAAAATTACTGGCTTTGATGAACGTGGAATAATTATTGAAAAGCAGTAAAATAATTTGTTTGATTTATTAAAAAAAATCAAAACCGTTTCTTAATAATTTTGTACATCTGATTATCTTCATGTCCGTAGAAATCACATGTGGTAAATGTGGAGAAAAGATCACAAATATGAAAATGTTGAAATCTCTAAAAGATGTCATGAATCCCACCAATGGCAAATGTCCATCGTGTGGACAAAAACTTTCAACATCTGAGTTTTCACTCGATGTTCAAGAAAACTGATCTCAAAAGATCTTTTGGATCATATTTCTAAAAAATTTATTCTAATTTTCAGACGAATTTTTTAGTCATAAGTCTTATTTACTCCTTAATTTTACGGAGATTGATGAAACTTAAAGATGAGGAGTTAGAATTAGATCTGGACTCTGACTTAGACTCTGACTTAGACTCTGACTTAGATCCAAAAAGAGGTGGCATCTTACAATCCACATCAAAACGTGTTAGAATGATCTTTTCTGTCATGGCAAGTCCCAACAGAATTGATATACTTAGAATTTTAAATTCTAAAGGACCTCTGACTTATTCTGAATTAAAATCACTGGCCGGATTCAAATCAAAAAAAGAAAGTGGCAAATTTGCATATCATTTGAGAAAATTACTCAGACAATCACTCGTTGCACTAAACAAATCTGAAAGACGCTATACAATCACAAATCTTGGAAAGCTTGTTTTAAGCTTGGCAAGACAGATTGAAGAAAGATCAATCATTGAAAGTGGCAAAATGTATGTGAGAACATCACATGAATCTATTGAGGAGTTTAATTCTCATAAAATTATTCAATCACTAGTTCGTGAAGGAAGCCTTCCATTAGAACTTGCACAAAAAATCACTGAAGAAGTTGAAAACAGAATTTACAAATATCAGACTACCTATCTAACAGGCTCATTAATCAGAGAAATGGTAAATTCTGTTCTTTTAGAACACGGTCATGAGGAATATCGCAATAAACTTGCACGCTTAGGCCTATCCGTTTTTGATGTTCAAGAAATGCTTTCCAACCTAGATAATATTGATGATGGTGCTGAAGGCTTGTTGTTTAATACTGGACAAAGAGTGTTTGCTGAACACCTACTTACAAATATCTTGCCAAAAGATGTTGCAGATTCTCATCTTTCTGGTGATCTACATATCACTCATCCTGGTATTTGGTCTATGATTCCTGATACAATATTTGTAAATGTTAAAGATCTAATTGAAAACGGAATTGATCTTGGAGGAAAATATCTTGATGTATCAAGAATATCCGCATCGAAACAACTTGATGATGTCACAAGTTCATTATCTATTGTAATTGCTCTTCTTTCAAAAGAGGCTTCAAAAGAAATTGTACTTGATGGATTAGTTTCTTTGTTTACAAAATATTCAAAATCTCTCCCAGATCTTGAACAAAAACTAACCAATGCATTTGCAACTGCGTCTACAACTTCAAAATATAATAAAACAAGTACCAATATTTCGATTAGATTGCAATTAGGAACTGATACAAAAATAATTAACTCCATTATTACCGCGTACAAAAATTATACAAAGATAACGCCAATTCCAAAAATTGGCTTGATAATCGATGTAGATAAAGGAAAGATAACAGATGTATCAGAATTAACGTCTGAGATACTTTTACTTGGTGGAAAAATAATGTTTGCTAAAGGACAAACATCTAGCTATGGTGTTACAAATGGATCTACAAAGACTACCGCTCCGCTGTCAATCACTTTAGAATCTGTTTCCATTAATCTTCCAAGACTTGCATT
>JAGQHE010000094.1 GCA_020431995.1 Candidatus Nitrosopumilus sp. | reverse complement strand
TTATTGCCGCAAATCTCATTTTAGGATCCAGGTTCAATATGTCCTGAACAATTTTAAGAAGATCTATTTTCTTTGCCATATCTGAATTCAAAAACTCAATTTACCAAATATAATCTATAGAATATTTTGAAAAATAGGAATTTTTAACGCAGATGCAACATATTTGGTACAACAGAAAGTTTCTGTTTTCAGATTTGCATCTGATCACTTTTATTAACAGATTTCATTGTCAGCATTACCAGTTACCGATCAGATAGGACACAGGTATTATGTTCTAGTCATTACAGGGATGGATTTTAACAGGTATTTTTGGATGCATAGCATGAGATCTAGGATTTTGCAATGTCAAAATCTTCTTTTCCATTACTGAATCTCTGCTTGATGATTTTTACTCGGTATTTTTTGCCTCTCTGGATATCCAGGGCTAATTGCGTAGGCTTGCCGTTATCATAGAATTTTGACACAATCATCTTTCTTGAGGTGTAGAAGTTCTTTACTCCGTCAAACTCTTCTTCAGTTTCAATGTTCACTTCGGTGACGGTTTCTTTCCAAGCTTTTTTTTCGACATTTTCGACTTTTATGATAATAAAAATGCCCTTATTGTCTAATTTTGAAAGAGGAGATTCAGTCATCATCTTCTCCCCATCACAGTCTCAATGTAAATATTCACACGTTCATGATGTTCAAGTAGCAATGCACTACGATGCTGTTTTGAGTAGACCAACGCATTCATGGTGATCAGTTGTTCTATCCATTGATAATCATTTTGTTTGGAATCCAAGTCTTTCAATGTCCTGTAACAGTTGACCTCCATTTCAGTAAAGTGAATTTGGTCAGGATCAATTCAAGAGCAAAAACACGAACGGCGTAAAAAAATAGAAAAATCTAGTTCATGCTAAGTGAAACTAGATTCTTCTCTTTTCTGATGGCAATTATGATGTATACCGAAGCGGCGATTATTGCGCCCTGCAAGACTTTGGATAACACATCAATGAAGCCCACATCGTCTTGGATTCCTACGATCGGCAAGGACACGGTTCTTGATAACACGTATAGTATTATCAGTGCGCCAGAGCCGACTATTGCAAGAAAATACGGGGTTTTACTTGAATGCCTGCTGCTGATTGCCCACAGTCCTACCGGTACGTATGCTCCTCCAACTGTTGCAAACAATGCGGTTTCAACCAACGCTCCTTCGATGGACTCATCAGGCTCTGCCTCATGTTCTTCAGTTGCTTCCGCAATTTCTCCAGTTGCCACAAAGAGATAGACAGATCCTGTAAGCAGCATCAAAAATGCCACGGACATTATTGCCAGCTGCATTGACTTTTTAATCATGGTAGTTCTATGTACAATTGGATATAATGCGTATCTATCGTTCCCAAAAATTGAGAATCCTTTGGTTTCAAGTATTTTCTGATTTGGTGGACTAGTTCGCATTGTCCTGACATGGAAGACATGCCAGTTGAGACATGTGAAGATATCAGTTATTTTGAGAAATGGCTGCAGATGCCATGTCAACTAAGTGCTCTAGGCTCACAATATGACACGTTTGAAACAAAACCAAAAGAAGAAAATGAAAAAGCGCAGTTGATATCGCAAACGAAATTATCGCCTGTCTTCAGATCAAGCAGGAATAAAAAATGACGGGAAAGAGGAAGCCAGCGCCGTAAAGGGCAAATTCATATTAATTTGCCCTAACAATCACAATTTCTGCCACACAAAAGGTCTTCATGCTACGTAATGCCATTTTTTACAAAACTGGTGCCACAACAAATAATGCAGATATCAATCAATTATTAGTTAGAAAAACAGACTCCAAGCATGAGAACTGGCACACTGATAATGGTGATAGGAGTATGCATGTTTATTTCAGGGCTGGTGATGTTTTACTCAGTTGAAATAGGTCAAAAAGATCAGATGTTAAGAGTGGTCAAAAATACTGGAACGTTTGTAGGCCTAAGTGGCATGGGGGTGACTTTGGCAGGAATTCTATTGCACCTTATTAATCGAAATGGGCCGCAGGTAGAAGAAAATTTTGACATTTAAACCTGATAAAGTATTTTCTTATATTCGTCCACCGGTACTGTAAATTTGCAACTTTTACAAAACAGTACCTCTTTGTTCATCAGGCTTTTGATGGATGTGGGAATTTTTCCACAGTACAACGTACTTGCGGTACAGTTGGGACATGTCGCCAAAAGGCGTGTCATGCCAAATTCATTTTTTAAGTTCAACGATAACTATAGTGTTTTGTGCTATATTAGCATCAAGTAGCAATCATACTAGTGCTAATTGCAACAACTAAATTGCAATTAGACATGCTCAAATTTAGAAATGACTCAAACATGGCTGGGTGCAATATATCTTAAAGATGAGGGCGGGTATGAAATCATTCTAAAATCATTGAAGCATTATAAAAACAGATTACGAACCATAAACAACAGCCCAGAATTAAAAAATGCTGCAGCGATGTTTGCATCCGTTTTGAACCAGCAAGCTGCAAAAACAATCCCTGAAATAGACAGGGCAATTCAGAAAATTCATGACAGTCTCACAGACAAAAGATTAGTAAACTCTCTGATCGAGGACATTCCATTTTTTGAGAAAGCGCTCTCATGCTACCAATCAGACATCAGTAAAGCCGAGGATACGGGACACGAGTATTTTGTCAGAATCATCGGAAACATGCAAGAGGCTAGAAAAGACAAAGAGCGCATCAAAAAGGCATTAAGAAAAATAAAACAATATTCATGAATCTACAGGCCCTGCAAATACCAGTCAAGATAGGGCATCAGAGCCTTGCATTGCTTCTTTTTTTCCACCTCGTCTTTGGCATCCAGTATTTTTTGAATTTTTCCTTGGAGGTATTCAGAAATCAGGGGACTTTTGAAGAAAGGTTTTATCTCTCCAAGAATACTCAGGAACTCATCAGAAGAAATAACGTCAAGATCTGTAATGGCTTGCCTGATCTTGTTTTCTAGGGACATGGACTTGTTTAGAATCTACTCATTATTATTTCATAAAATCAAGCAAGATCATCGTCGTTCCAGGTCAGGCGAAACTTTCCAGTCACTCTGAACATGTTAAGTTTGCCACCTTCTTTGAAATGCAGCTTGTATGATTTGTGGGAAGTATCCTCGATTTCCAATGTTACGTCGTTTTTCAGCGCCTGAAAAACGATTGGGTTGTTGGAGATTTGTTTCCAGTCATCACCGTCAAAATCAAGATAGAATTTGGTATACAGTAAACCCATTGCCTAAGTAAGGAAACACCCGAATAAATAACTAGGCACAATCATGCTTGTCCAATAAGCCGTCAAAAGATGTCTTACGTTGAGATAAACTTGCAGTGGCATCAAACAAAAATCCTGTGCTTGCAGATAGGTCATCTTGCTGAGAAATCGTCCATCGACGTTAAATACAAATTTTGAAAGACAAAATACCTAACACACCGTGGGTGCTTGATGAGTGATCATCAAAATCCCATGAGTTATTTCCAACAAAATCCCCATCAGAGGAGACGCTGTTTTATAGAACATGGGTTGAGATGGCACCTCCATTTTTTGCGTGTAAGAAATACATAATTACTTGAAGGTGATCAGCATTCATCGGTCAGAAAAGGTTTATGATCATGTCAAAGGGCATCACTAGTAAAATGGGACTCAGAACAATACATATGATTTTGAAACTATCTGTGATAGCATTGATAATCTTTGGAACGTTTTGGATTGGCCTGATAATCACATACCCTGATGTAGAGTTCTTAAGAAATGTTCCATTTGGAGGAATATCATTTCTTTTGGCCCTGATTATTTTCCCAGTTTACCTGCGCGTCAGATGACTAACGACAAGCATAACGCAATTAATTAAAACAGATATTCATCTTGGCATCTATCTTGGAAATGATTTTGTAAAGTATTGACGTATTTTGAGCGTCATCAACATAGGGGCTGCAACATACATTCCCAGATTGA
>JAGQHE010000017.1 GCA_020431995.1 Candidatus Nitrosopumilus sp. | reverse complement strand
TGGGACTGATAGAAGCCAGTGTCCTTGAACAAAACCAGACTGGTCAGAGGGTATTCAAAATTAATATCATTGCCAATCTCACTCTCAAAGAAAACGTAAACCCCGATCGGGAAAGAGATAAGCAGCAGCCCGAAAATCAAAGACAGCAGTGCAGTGAACGGAATACCTACGAACTGGAGCACTTTGTTTGGATTTTGCAATTTGCCCTAATGTAATTCGATGGTATCTTCTGCAAAACCCAAATGAATCAGAGTGTCTTTGATGGTATCCCTGTGATCACCTTGTAGAAAGATGTATCCCTCTTTTGCAGTACCGCCGCAAGCATACTTGTTTTTCAGTTCTTTTGCGACAGTCTCCAAGTTGTTTAGTTTAGGATCTAGACCCTCAATCATGGTACCCTTTTTCTTAAATCTCCTAGTTTCCAATCGTATGATAATTTTAGTGCTATCCTTGGCAAGTTCGCCACAAGCGCATAGATCTTCTGGAAGACCACAGGTATTACAAATTACTGCCATTCGTTCTGACTAATTTCAATTATACGCACTATTAAGCCTTGTTTGGACACCAAATGGAAAATAGAAATAATCGGATTTTTTAAAGTTAAAGGAAACATTGTCAGAGGATCTTACAAAAAAGGCTGCAGATATGTTGTTAAACGGGGCAACGCTACTTGGTGAGCCATGCCCTTATTGCTCAGGTGTGCGAGTAATGAAGGAGGGGTATGCATTATGCATCAGTTGCGGACGCGAGCCAGGAAAGAAAGAATTGCCCATTGAAAGGACGCCAGAGGGTGAAAAAACAGCAATACAAAAAACATTGGAAAAGAAGATAGAGGCATTATCAAAAGAATTGGAGAAAGAGACTGATCATGAAAAACAACAGAACATTCTAAAAACAATTAATTCAGTCATAGAGACCATTGAGAAAATCAGAGGCAGCTAGTAAATAGAAGATTGCTTGAGCCAGCCAGCTACAAAAACATCATAATACCATAAAAGGCGGAAATCACTTGACTATAGGCCGATTCAAATCATCTGGTTGGGCATGATCTGGATGTTTACAATTTCTTTTTGGTTAAAATATCCAAATTCAAGGATTTGACATGTGAAGAATATGCCCGATGAGTCTTGTCGAGGTTGCGGAATGCAACTCAAGCCATGGCTGAAGTGCCAGCATTGCCTAAATGCAGTTCAGCATATTTGCACAAACTGCAAGACGACTACCTTAGTTCGCTTTCATTCAGAATGCAATGTCTTGATAAACACGTGATGTTGATGGGAAGATGATTGAAACCATATCGTGGTCAAATTGCAAGACATATCGAGAGTCAGAATATGTCGTGTTGGGACTTCCTGACGAGTCTCATTCGCATTCTTTGCGCAAGGGCACTTCAAATGCGCCGGACGTGATCAGAAGAATTTCCAGGGAAAGAGACGTGTACATTGAAAACAACACAGAATCTCCAGCATATACAAATTCAGGAGCCCCCCAATCAAAGATTTTTGATTTGGGAAACATCTCTAGAGAAAACATCCCATTTGTCTATGAGAGGATACTTCATGACGGAAAGATTCCGGTAACAATGGGCGGAGATCATTCTTTGACTGCCCAGATAGTCAAGGCATTGGGAATGAAGCATGGTCCCATATCTTTGGTATATTTTGACGCACATCCAGATTTCGTTTCGTCCACTAGGGACTTTTACGGCTCTGTAGTATACGATTGCCTTCCATACATAAATCCGAAATCAAGTGTGATGATCGGTATTCGCAGTCCGGAATTAGAAGAAGTTCAGAACATAAAAAAATACGGAATCACGGTATTTTCGCCTGCAGATATCCAGTATTATGGGTTCAAACACACAATAAACGAAATTCTCTCAATTGTGGGCAAAAACATCTACATTTCATTTGATATGGACTGCATAGATCCTGCGTTTGCCCCCGGTGTTTCGGTGCCAGTTCCTATGGGGTTAAACCCGGTTACGGCATCCATCCTGCTGAAAAATATCTCACATGATGGAATTGTAGGCATGGACATTATGGAGGTATGCCCTGAATACGACATTCAGGCCAACACGTGCCATTTAGCTTCAAGGATGATTGGTGAGATATTATCGGCACCCGTAATCAAAAAAAAGATTTCTTATTTTTAGAAATCAATCATATTTGAAACTGACTCTACAGATTACAGCAAGTTTCAGACATGCCAAGCCAGAGTATCAAACGTTATAAAAAACCAGGTCAATTTTGTGCCTGTATTTATCCATCCAGACGTCCAATACAGACGATCCTAACCAAGTCATAATGGACAAATGAGATTCAATTGGGAATTTTGGACATAAAATAAAGTTTTTATGTTAAAATTCTTGACGGTGAATCATAATGAGTAGCAAGAAGAAATCCGCACCACTGCCAGCATCAAGTGGAGGCCTCATGAGATTCTTTGAGGACGAGACCAAGGGATACAAATTAGATCCAAAAATAGTAGTATCAATTCCAATTAGTTTAATTGTAGTTTCATGGGTAATTGATTTGTTCCTAGCTCCGTGAAAAAACAATGGAAAAAGAATCAGATGACGTTTCAAACATACATAACAGGTTTTCCCTCACCCTAGTCAACCCATCATCACATTACTTTTCGCTAGCAATATCGTTAATAGTAGCAGCAGTGACAGTTCTTGCCACATACTTTGGTTATCTGAGCCATTTGGGATTTGAAGAGAACTGGTACAGGCTACCATTGGTTTTAGGAGTGTTGTTTTTTACACAGCTGCTAGACACGCGGTTTACAAAGAAAAAAGAATATTCAAAATCGCTACACTCATCTCTTTTTGGAAACATGCTATGGACAGTCACGCTTATGATGGGACTGCTATCAAGCGTAGTGTTATCAAAAGACATCGAACTATTCTTCATAATTTTCGGGATGTTCCTATTTGCAAGCTTCAGAATAGGGATCTATACGACAACTCTGGGAGTAAGTCTCAAAAAAGCTTGGGCAATTTGCTTTATTCAGCCCCTGGCAATGTACTTGGTATTAATTCCGCAGGACATGTGGATCTCGGTGTTTAGCGAGCCAATCGGGTTGGGTTATGGAGTGTCTTTCATGATAATTGCAAGTGTGTGGTCTATTCTAACAGACAGGGCAGGAAGGCCAGGAATGGAAAGCACACACAAAACCATTCAAGCGTATCTTGCATCACAAGGGAATGATTTTGAGGATGCCGAGAAATTAATGGAGCAGCACTCAAAGGAAACCAGGGTATCAACATCACAGATAAGACTGTCATCAAAGATGAACGGAAAGGAATTTCGAATGGTACTGCCTGAAATACACCCAGGTCCCTATCATCCAGTCGGTGGAAGTAACATCCCATATCTGATTTACAAGAACTTGTCATCATCAGCAATGGTCATGCACAGTATTTCAGATCATTCTTTGAACCTGCCATCAAGAAACGAAGTGGAAAATTATCTTAAAGACTTAGAGAATAACGAGATAAAAGAAGAGGGCGTACAGTGTACAGAGCCTGTAGTAGTACAGATCAACAAGGCACGGGTGACAGGATTGCTTTTCGGGAATAATCCGTTGCTGTTTTTATCACTATCGCCGCACGGGATGGAGGACATTCCAAGCTACATGAAGACAGAGATTGAGCAATATGCAAAGAACAGAAATTACTCCAGAGCTATGATAGTAGATTGTCATAATGCCATGGGCGAGGAGATTTCTAAAGAAGACGGCCAGGACATGCTAAAGGCTGCAAAATCATGTCTAGACACTTTGATTACGAAAGACAACTTCCCCATTGAGTTCGGATATGCAAATTCTGATGACATGGACGTGTGGACAGAGGACTTGGGAATGGGAGGGCTTGGCATCGTTTGCCTTAAAATAAACAGTAAAAAGTATTTTCTGGGATGGGCAGATGCCAACAATATGGAAAACGGGGTAAGAGAAAAGATCATAGAGAGATTTGCGAACAATAACTATCAATTGCTTGAGATCTGCACATCGGATACACATTACGCCCCTGTTAAAGCAAGGAACCGGAACGGATACTATCAGTTAGGACTGATCACAAATGCAGACAAACTTTCAAAATGGTTTCTTGAGATTGCAGAAAAAGCTGAGACGGCAGTTACAGCCGCAAAATTTGAAATTTTAGAGAATCAAAGCCAGGTAAAGGTTATGGGACAGAGCATATACGAGGATTATTCTAAAGCGCTAGATAACTCATTAAAGATTACGAAGGGTTTTGTCATTGGGGGGCTCTTGTTGTTCATAACGAGTCTGTTTCTATAGTATTCATCCTATCAAGATTGCCATAAAACTCGTCAATGAATGAGGAAAGCTGAAAAATAGGCACGATCGGAACATTCTCGATAAAATTAATCTTATCCTGATACAGGGTCACAATTACAGGCACTGCCATGGCACCAGGTGTTTTTGAGACATAATGCTTGGTTCTTGCAATTTGTTTTTTGACAGCAGTTGACAGCGATGAGGCACTGTAACGTTTCCAGTGTTTGCAATCAATCAAAATGGCAATACCCAATCTTATACCAACAACATCAATTTCCATTCTTGGCTTAGTCAGAATCAAATTTTTTAACACTGCAAAATTTTTTGAAGCCAGAATCTCGCCAGTCAGACCTTCGAAGTCTTTCCAGTCTAAAGAGACAGAGACTTCATCGATGTGGGAGCCTTTTTCAAGTAGGGCGATGGCGATTTTTAATTTGTCGCCATCCTCAAAATAGTAAACATCATCTTGCTTTGTTCCGATATCATTTTTGACAAACTCGTCTAGAATTATTTCGGAATCAACCAAGTCCATTTTTGTGACAGCCGAGAAGTCCTGTGTAGACACCCCACCCTGTATTATTCCATTCAAGCAAGCAATCATTTTTGGATGAATTCTCAATCGTAGTCTTTGAGCCACATTAGAAATATAGGTTTAGTCCTAATAACATCTGGGTATTCTGATATAGGTTTTATTACATGTTTTTGGAAATGTGTCTATGAAAAAAATGCTAGTTACTATACTAGCGCTTTCAATCACATCAATCATATGCGATGAAACATTTGCAGAAAAAAGCACATTTTTTGACTCGGTTAAATTTATTCAGTATTTAGATGAAAATACGGCATTAGAAGAAGTGCGAAATGGGAATCTTGACGTATATTATGACAGAATTTCTCCAGACAGACTGGAAAATCATCAAGCACGCGAAGGATTGCAGGTGTTTGATTCAACTGGAAGATCATACAGCATATTGGTAAATCCTGCAGAATCTGAAGAATTCAACCCATTTTCAAGCAAGGAGATAAGATTCGCACTCAATTATCTGATAGACAGAAAATTAATTGTGGATGAGTTGATGGGAGGGTATGGCTCACCGATTATTTCATATTACGGTCCTTCAGATCCTGAATATCTAACTGTCATTAAGCAGCTTGAGGCGTTTAATTTCAAATACAACCCCACATTTGCAGGAGAGGTTATCTCAAAAGCACTAAGCGAGAGGGGTGCAATAAAAATCGATGACAAATGGCAGATAAATGAAAAACCCATACAGATTACAATTTTTATCAGAAGTGACGATTCAGTTAGAAAATCAATTGGTGAAGTGTTAGCAGCGGAATTAGAAAAAACAGGGTTCACCGTAAAGAAAGAGTTTGGAGATCTGAACAAGGCATTTGTTGTTGTTTACGGTTCAGATCCATCGGAATTAAAATGGAGTCTGTACACAGAGGGATGGGGACGTTCAGCATTTGTGAGATATGATTCTGTAGGATTAGGACAGATGTATTCGCCTTGGTTTTCAAGTATGCCTGGATTTAATGATCCGTCATATTGGAATTATCAAAATGAAAAATTAGATGATCTCACTCAGAGAATATACGCCGGTGATTTTGAAACATCGGAAGAAAGATCAGACATAATACGCGAATCAGTTAAAGAAGGGATTAATGAGAGTGTACGAATTTTTGTAGCTAGCAAAATAGATCAATTTGTTGCAAACAAAAAGATGAGTGGGATCGTAAATGATTTTGGGGCAGGAGTGCCAAGCAGGTTTACTCCAATTAATGCAAAAAGCGATCATAGCGAATTAAACATAGGTGTGAAGCAGATCTATCAAGGCGCATGGAATCCTGTAACCGGGTTTACTGATAGCTATAGCAGACAGGTATGGGAGATCATCTCAGATCCCGCAACATTCAAGCATCCGTTTACAGGTGAGACGTTTCCAGTCAGAACAAAATGGCATGTTGAAACAGCAGGCCCAAATGACAAACTAAGCGTTCCTAAAGAAGCAAAGACATGGAATCCATCATTGCAGGGATGGGAAAACGTGGCAGAAGGGACACTTGCGACAAGCAAGGTAACGTTTGATTTGGAATTCAGCAATTGGCACAATGGAGAGAAGATGGACATGCAGGACATTTTACATTCGCTTTATTTTACAATAGAGTGGGGAACCAAGACTGACGAGAATGACAAGACGTTTGACACCGAATTCACACCTAGAGCATCTCAGAACATCAAAACAATTATCGGGGTGAACCCAGTTGACGAGGATACGATTGAGGTTTACGTGGATTACTGGCATTTTGATGAAGGCGAAATAGCGGATTGGGCAACATTGTGGAGTTCAGTGCCATGGGAAATCACGGCAGCAATGGAGAAGGCAGTGATGGATGGAAAAGTTTCATTTTCAAGATCAGGAGCTACGAATAAAAATGTGAATTGGCTATCACTGATAATTCCAAACGATGCAAAGATCATTAAAGATTACCTGGTAGAATTTAAAAACTCAAAATACGTACCGCAGCCATTAAAAGAAAGCAATCAAAATTTTGAATATTACCAAAAAAGATACGAGTCGTCAATAAGATGGATTGGCGAAAAGAACCATGCAGTTATCAGCAATGGCCCATTTTATTTAGAGTCATATTCGCCAGAATCACGAACAATCAGAGTTGCTGCATTTAATGACGATTCCTATCCATTTGAGATAGGGAGATGGACGGAATTTGAAAAACCACAATTCCCATCAATAAAAAATATAGAGATTGAGAGGATTGTTAAAAAAGGAGAGGAGTTCAGACTCATAGTCAATGCAGAAAACTCGGATTCTGTATTATATTTTTTAACGAATTCAGAAGGAACCAAAATAAAATCAGAAACGCTCGGAGTATCCAACAACAGTACAGTCATCATCATTCCTTCCGAAACGACATATGATTTAGGAATCGGCGCAAGCAGTATCAAAATATTTGCAATTTCAAATTCAGTGCTAAAACCTGATTTTTACGAGTCAAGTTTTCTTGTAACTAACAGTAATGCCGAATTGCCAGAAACGCCGAATAAATACATAAAATTCTCCGAGAATGATTCAGGATACGGGATCTTGGTCATACCAATCATAGTTATTTTGGGAATTTTATTTTACATTAAAAAAAGAAGTCACAAAAATCCATAATCCTTGAGAACATCGTCAATCTGATCTTCATTTTCAAGTTCCAAATACTCATCCAGTAGGTTTTGATTAAGTTCATAGAAAGTGTGCCCCCATTTGAATTTGTCAAGCAATGCCAAACTTTGTTCTTTGAAACCTAAAATGAATAACGAGGCAGATAATGCTTCAGCGGTAGTCAGTTTGTTCAGTTTTGCATAATTAAGAGGGTTTCCGGCTAGGAGTGGAGGGAGTTTTCTTTTGATACCGTCAAATTTTTTTGAAAATGCCTGATCAACCAGATTCCAAGAGCAGTCAATACCAACAATAGACCTAATCAATGATCTATCCTTAGGTAACAAAGTTTTTTCAGAGAACGGATCTAAAACCAGTCCTTTATTGCTTATTTTTTTAATATTTTGAGCAAGACCGAATTTGACCATTTTTGCAGCTGTGCACTTTTTTGGATCGTCCTGATAAAACATTAAAACTTGTAATTTCATTCTGATCAATAACCAGATATGAAGTATTTTGAACTTACTCTAAGGTCTTGTATGTGATTTTATAATAAAATCGTGAGACTTGATCATCCTTGAGTATCTCAACATCCCAAGTTTCATCAGGCAAAAATGCATCAGATGCCTCGGGCAAAATGCTAAATTTTTCAAGACGTGCATCTGAACCGCTATACCTGACGTTCAGGTTGGTGCCATCAACATCTATTGTTTTGTATATCTGCCCCGGCGTTCTAGTAGATTCACGTACTAAACAATCATCGTCAGGACCGATAACGCAGACTCCGGTCGATGTAGAAACTTTAAGATTTACAAAGGATTCATCTCCACGCACAGGAGTTATCAAGGAACCTGTAAGGACTCGAGGTGCAACAGACGCAACATCAGCAGTCTTCTCTTCAGTCAAAATTGAGATCATGCTTTCAGACAGCCTATTTTCTTTCTCAATCACAGTATCAGGTTTAGCAATCAGAGGCTTTTCTACAACATCAAACAAGACAGATTTAGTTTCAAAACCTGCATCAACTGTGATCTCATAAGAGCCAATTGCGGAAGTGGTAGGAATTACAAATTGATAGTCAAACGATCCGGAAGGACTGGGGCGAATCGTGGTTACAGGGCCAGCGTGTTTACCACAATAAAATGTGCCACAGGTAATCTGGGATTCAGATTTCTGAATTACACTCACGTCGAATTTTTCAATATAGATTAGCTTGTTTGGTTTTCCATTAATCTCCACCACGTCGCCAGGATGGTATTGGCTCTTATCAGTAGACAGCAAAAGAGTTACAGGTTCGTCAATGCCAAAAGCGTAATCATTTGCAACGCTGAAGGTCGACTCATCGCGTGTTCCCGCATACAGAGCCTTTACCAGATATGTTCCTTCAGGAAAAACTGGAATTGGCAAGTCAAAGAGACTGGTGAATTCTCCGCCCTGATTAGGATAGACGGCGGATTCGTAAATTTGTTTAGCTGGGAAGGAGTCATCCAACACCTGAATTGTGACCCGTTGCGGAACAACAAGTCCTTCGTCACCTTGGGTACGCTTTAGGACGTTTCCTATGACTTTGAGTTTTTCTCCTGCCTGATATAGCGATTTTTCGGTAGTTACGAACACAGGTGATGTGGATAGAGTGTCATTTTCTGGATCGGCTGAAACTTTGAAGAAAAGTGATCTGCTTTCACTGCTAGTAGATACTTTGATTTTGTAAATACCAAAATTAGATTTGACTACATCTTTCCCTGTGTTTACTTTGATGTTTTGTATTTTTTCTGAAATAGGCGTAATCCAAGACCATGAGAAACGTTGATTGTCAATGGTAGATCCAGAAAGAACTTTTGTCCCATCAGGTTCGGTCAAGGTAATAACTACGGATGAATCCCCTATTGGTGGCACAGCCCCAGTCAGGTGAACAGTTTCGCCCAGGCCGTAAACATCTTTATCAACAGAGACAATCATCCCATCTTTCAAGTCAAGTGGGTCAGTTACAGAGAACGTTTTTGTTGTAACATGACCAGAGAATTCAGATTTTATGACATAGTTTCCTTCAGTAAAGACGCTACGGGTCACATCTAGGTTAAGCAAGTAATTTCCAGACACTTCAGGAATAGCCGTGAAAACATATGCGATAGCCACATCATTGCTGTATTTGGTTTGAGCTCCAGATAAAGCCGTAATCTTCAAAGGAGTCCCATCTTCATGGGAGATAGAAATCTTTACAGGCAGACCACTTTTGTAGCTGGAAGTAGTGAACAGGTCTTTTATGAATCCGCTTATTACCATTTTATCTCCAGACTCATAAACTTCTTTGTCAGTATTAACGGTCAGGGGAGAACCAGAACCTACAAAACTTTCAGGATTGGAAACAACATGGATGACGCTATTTGCAGTGCCAACGTTTTTTGAGACAGTGATTCGGTAATCACCTAGTCGTAGTTTGTTATCAGGAATTGTGAAATTGTAAGCAAATGAACCGTCGCCCGCGATTCTCACACCGTCAGAAATTTTAAAGCCAGAATCGCTGCCAGATGAAGAACTTCCTATCGAGGTCTGTTTTGTTTGGATAATCTCCAGGTCCAAAGTACTAACCCATTGCTGATTTAGCCTGCCAGTGATTTTGACTTGATCGCCAAGCCCATAAGCAACTTTATCAGTCCAAATTGAAATAGGCACATCTTCTTTGATATCTTTAACCACATCAAAATTAACGGATGTGGATTTATCCGAATATTCAGCATAGAGTTCATAAGTTCCATAGACAGGGTTTACAGTAGACACATAGAAAGTACTTTTGAACTCACCATCAGTTGGATACAAATTTCCTGTAGATACAACCTTGTCATTAGAGTCCCTCACAATCAATCTCATCCCCTCATAAGGGATGATTTTTGAAGCATGTCCAGTTATTGTGACTGATTGTCCTGGAATATATTGCGAGTTATCAGTAAGTAGACTAAGAGAACCCTCAGTCTTTGTGATTTGGGCAGCCGACTCACGTCCAACAGAAAAATAAGTGCTAGCATACGCGTCAGCATATGTAACATTAACATTGTATGTGCCCTCATAAACACCTAAGACTTGTTGTAGACTAAGTGTTGCTTTATAATTAAGATTAAGATCTGGATACATTGTTATAACTTTGTCAAAGTTTGGGCCCGTTATAGTGATAGTAATTTGTTGGGGTTGGAAATATGGTTTCACAGCAAAAATTTGTTCAGAGACACTTCCACGAATTGTCGCGGTTTCGCCAAACAGGTAAGAATCTTTTTCAGATGAAACAGTTACGATCACACCTTTTGATTCTTGAGTACTGGTAAGCTTCCCATTGGACGAACCAGCTGTAGACTTTACAAATTTCCAATCAGAGGAATCAAGGCCATAACCGTCATAGATTCGCTGCCAAGACGTAAAATCATTTCGGGTGTCAGTAAGCATCGGAGTTTTGTCAATGACGGTGCCGTTTTTGTCTCTAAGCTCAACGGACTCATTAGAATCAGTAAACCAGAGACTTTGATAAGAATAAGTTAGAAATTGCCCAGATTTTATCACTGTTCCACTTGGTATCGTCATTGTTTTTTTCAAAACTGTGGTAGACGCAATTTTCCAACCACCCAAATCAACGTCAGAGTCTGTAGGATTGTAAAGTTCTATCCATTCAGCGATAGATGTAGAGTCATCTCCTGGCGGATTGGTATCCACTTCATTAATTATGACATGATCAGCTGTTTGAGCACATACAGGAGCTATAAGTCCTGCAAGCAAAAAAAGTGAGAATATCAAAGGCAAACTACGATTCATCATTATCTCCTGATAAGATGGTCCAGAGGCATCATTTTAGAATGGAATTGAGGAAAAGTTGAGCTTGTTGTTAAAGTTGACCTCAACTGCATGGCTTTCTGTAGATCTTTCATGCCTAGATTACAATTTTTTGGTATTTAGATGACACTGAGGATTGATCAGAATAGAAAAGAAGCCCAGTTCAGAATCCCAGGATAGTTGAAAAAATCAGTGTCGGCAATTTTTAGTTCTGTAAACAAAGCCTGAATTTCCTTGCTGCAACCTAATTTCATCCATTCAGTATGAAATTAAAAAGGTCATGGAGGCACGAACCTTTTGCAGGCAGAGTTTAATCCTCGTAAAATATCCAGGATAGTCCCTGTACTTCTTCCCATGATGGTTTGTTTTGATTATCTTGATTACTCATGGTCTGCGTATGCAAGATTGGAATAAAAGCAAAACGAATGATTTGTTCATACAAATCATCAGCGGTTTGAGACAAACGGCATCAGAGCAATTGGAAGAGATAAGCAAAACATCTAGTTCATTTTAGAGTGGAAAATCATCCAAGCATCTCATCTACAAGTATCTTGAATGTCCCGTATGGCTGAGCACCTGTTATCATTTCAGCAGCTCCGTCTTGAGGAATTATGACAAATGTCGGAGTAGAACGTACTCCTGCATTTGAGGCAATCTTTTTGTTGTCATTTATCCGAGATTCGTATTTTTCAGAGTCAAGGCATTCATTGAACAGACCTGTGTCAAGACTGTCAATTCCGGATACCAGCAACTTTAGATTCTCGGATTTTGCCCAACCGTCATTTTCATGTCCCTGATTTGCATATACAAAATCATGATATTCCCAGTACAGTCCCTGCTCTTCTGCACAATAGCTTCCAGCATGAATGGTTATTGAATCTGGCCCTATGATCGGAAAGTCAACATAGATCAGACGCGCCTTGCCAGTTTCAATCAGGTTTTTCTCTATTGCAGGCTTGGTGTTCTCATTCCATCTCTTGCAAAAGGGGCATTGATAGTCACCAAATTCCACAATCGTTATCGGCGAGGATGCATCTCCTAAAACAGGGGAGCCACTTCGTGTGTCTAATGACAATTTGGCAGATTTTGGAGTGTCTGCCTTGATTGAATCTGGATTCATTGAAGCTGCGGCAACACCCACAACAATCACAGCTGCAATTATTCCAATTATTATGAATTTTGTTTTTGAGTTTTCAGAAGGCTTTGTTTTTCTGCTTCTTTTTCCCATACCATTGATTCGTCATCAACATTAAAAGAACTTATCCAAAAAACAAATTTTCTGACGTCATTCTTACATATTATTGAGAAGCCACTCATTACTACCAAGATTATGAGAATTCCATATAGTTTTGGTCGAAATTCAAATGTATATGGGGAAGATGTTTCTATCGCATTTGGTTTGGAGTTTCAACAGATGTATGAGATCATAAGAATGACAGATCAGAATCAAAATCAAAATTCGAATACTTTATGAGTATTCAGGCTTTGATGTAGTGATGTGATGAAAAAACATTCTACGAGAACATTTCTTACAATAATTTTCATTCTAATGATTACCACACCTACTGTTATGGACTCTTACTCTCAGGTTGTTAAAGGTTCAAGACCTGCGTATGTATATGACAGGGGGGATGTAATAAGCGGCGAATACGAATCAATACTAGACTCGTATCTTAGAAAAGTGGACGCTGCAACATCAGTGGAGATTGTAATATGGACGATGCCAAGTTTTTACGGTCATGGAATAGAAAAGGACGGGGTAGAAATTCATGAAAGAGACATGCTGGCTCATTATATCTTCAATGAAATGTACTTGGATGGGGTCAAGGGAATTGGAAAAGAAGGAAAAGATAATGGCATATTGATTTTACTGTCAAGAGAGAGAGACTCGCTTGGAGGATCTATGAGAATAGAAGTGGGTCGAGGTCTGGAAGGAGTGATCACAGATGGGATAGCAGGTGAGATTCTGGACTCATATCTAGTTCCTGCACAGAACTCATTTTTAAAGACACAAGATGCACTTGCTTTTGATCATGCATTTATGAACACAGCTGCAGTTCTTGCAGAAAAAGTAGGGTATGCAGATAGTGAATCGGTTACATTACACACGGATGGTTTTCCACAAAACCAGGAATCAGATCTTGAGGAACTAATCCCACTTGTTCCGTTTATCATTTTATTTGTCATTGTATTCATTCTTGCCCAAAAAAAGAGGAAATCAAGAGGATTCTATGGAGGATTTGGCGGCGGATTTGGCGGCGGATTTGGCGGCGGAGGAGGAGGTTCTGGCGGCGGATTTGGCGGCGGAGGAGGAGGTTCTGGCGGCGGCGGAGCAGGAAGATAAATAAAATGACTACCCCACAATCAAAGGAGGAAAACTTTTGGTCAGTAAAAAAACAATGGCAGTCATTGCAGGGATCGTAATTGTCGCACTTGTTTTCGCAGCGCTTTATGGAATGTATTTTTCAGGATACAATGCGGCACAGATCAAAGATGAGCGAATTAAAAAATTTGCAGCTGATGTAGATGTTCAGTTACAGCGAAGATACGACCTGATACCAAATCTTGTCCAATCAGTCAAAGGATATATGCAATTTGAAAAGGATGTGTTAGAGCAAGTGACAAAATTACGTTCACAGTGGCAGACCGCATCCAACACAGTACAAAGGGTTGAAACTAGCAATCAGATAGAAGAAGCGCTAAGCAAGATAATACTGACATATGAGCAATATCCCGAATTAAAGACAGATTCTACAGTTACTCGGTTGATGGATGAGCTTGCAGGAACTGAAAACAGAATATCCGTAGCCAGAACATACTACAATGACGGAATCAGAGACTTTAACACAAACATCAGAATATTTCCTAACAACATATTCAATGAGAGCGGGTTTTTAGGAATGCCTCCATGGAATTTAGAGCAGTATCCCGCATATGCTGCAACAACCATGGCACAGACAACAGTCCCACAGGTCGATCTAATCAACCCATAGATTGCCCAAACAGCATCATGTCAAAATGCAAAATAGAATCTAGATTTTGGACAATAACAAGATCAGCATTAATGACATGATGGTCATCATCGTTTTCAAACAGTATTGCCACATACAAGACAAAAATCATGTGACAGGCATGGGGAAGATTTGTCATCAAATCTACTTTGTCAAATGACTTTTTTGCATCTTCAATTTGGTTTGTGTGTTTGCGTACACATCCAGTATTGTTGTAATCATATGTCTTAAAACCATGAAAAATGATATTGATTTTTCAGTTTTAAGATATGCGAATAAATTATTCTTCTGAACGGCCGCAGTTTGAGCACATGTTATTGATGATCTTAGAGCCGCATTCCATACAGATGCCTTCACCTACATCAGCACGTATTGATTGACACTTTTTGCCAATGTATAGTTTAATTCCAAAATACATCAGAATTACTATTATCACAGCATAAACAGGAGCCATGAACGGAATCAGACCAATCATGAATAGAAAAAGGCCTGCAATCAAAATGATTTCACGTCTTTCAAATTTCAACAGAATCAAAACGACGTCAAATTGATAAAAACGTGCCGGAGCTCGGTGCCATTAGTTTACTTCATTTCAAAGTCATTACTCTAACTCGTCCTCATTGCTCGGCAATTAACTTAGAAAATAATTTCTTTATAAGATAACGAAATGGTGGGATCGGAGAGATTTGAACACTCGACCTCTGCGTCCCAAACGCAGAATCATACCAAGCTAGACCACGATCCCAGTATGCCATAAAAATTGCCCAATTTAAGCTTCACAGATACAAATCATTCACATGTTTTTGCCTATGTTCACCATATTAAATAAGAATCCACTCATGACAGTATACATGAATTGAATAGACAGCATTGGATCCGCATCTCTCAGACACAGCGAATCAAAGAACCAGGTCCAATCCAGCTTGACTTAATCATAGTGACAGGCTCAGTGTGTTTGAAGATAACCGAGTCAACAGCAAAATCATCAACAAATTAAAAATTTATTCAAGAATAAAGTGGATCGGTTTAGATTTTAGACGCAAGTTATATCAATTTTCTTTTTTTGTCTATTTTCGAGAATTCTTTTGTAATTTCTTGTTGCTTGTCATTTAACTCCTCTAATTTGCCATCAACAGGATTACCTTCTTCTCTTAGTTTTTGGTATTCTGACATTAGTTTCTTGTAATCTTTGTGAAGTTTTTCATAATGTTCAGTTTCAGCAGTCATTTAATGGTAGAACAACGCAATCATTCAAATGTATTTTTGGCAATAAATCTTATCATAAGCTCAATTTTTTTAATATGGCATCAACCATACGAAGACCTTGTTTGAGTAATGCATCAACCAATGGTTTAAGATGACATGTATGAAAAAAGGGTTGTTTTCGGAATTTTTAATTGTAATGACGCAAATTAGTTTTAATCAAATAGTTTCAAGAAATTTTTGCAAAATACTTTTAACGATAAAAAACAGTGGTATGTAATTGGCAAAAACTACGGAGTTATTTTCTCACAAGATAAAGACAGTTCCTATAAAAGATGTGGAGGTTTGGGACGAAGCAGAAGCGCGATCACTTGATCAAGAAGGCCTAAACGAGCTTGCAGAAAGCATCAGGCGAGAAGGATTGCAGAATCCGCCAATTGTCCAAAAGAACAAAAACGGGAAATACAAACTGATAGCTGGTCAAAGGAGGCTCAATGCTCTTAAAAAAATTGGAGCAAGAAACATCCCGGTACTTGTTGTGCAACACCCGTATCAGCTTGAAGATGCTCAAGCAGTGTCAATAATAGAAAATCTGCATAGGAAGCAAATGTCATCAAAAGAGATGGCCGAAGCCTGCGATTTCTTAGCACAGTCAACAGGATCTAAGAAAAAGGCAGCATCTGCTTTGGGGATAAGCCAGAGTACCTTTAGAAGATATCTTGGATTCAAAGGCGTTCCAGATCCTCTCAAAGAACTAGTACCAAACACCATATCAAGAGGAGAGGCAATGCAATTGGCAAAAATCATGCCCAATGTCACTCAAGCAATAGATACTGCCAAAACAATCACAAAATATTCGCATACTGCAAGGAAACGATATCTTGACGCGTTATCTGAAGATCCGACTGCACCACATTCTGTAGTCAAGCGCATGGCAAATTATTATAAACAAAAACAGAGAGTTCGTCTTCATCTTTCAGATTCTGAAGCCAAGGCACTTGCAAAAGCATCAACGGAAGAGGCAATGGAGCCTGAAGAACTGGTTCGTAAGATAGTAAGCAAATGGCTTGCAAGAAGAAAATAATTTCAGTGGTTGTAATATTTTCAACATACCAAAAGGCAATTGTCTCGAATTGAGCCCTAGGATGGAGACTAAGTCCACACAACAGATCAGATCATTTATTCAGATAATCATTTTAAAGGCAGTCAAAGGATCGAAGGCATGGCGATTGAGGAATATATCAAAGCAGGCAAGATTGCATCAGAAGTAAGAGAAATGGTTCGAAAAAAGAACTGGATTGGCAAGTCAGTATATGATATTTGTGAAGAAGTTGAAAATGAGATCAAAAGAAGAGGCGCAGGCTGTGCTTTTCCAGTAAATGCCAGTATCAACGAAGTTGCCGCGCATTATACTGCAGAGCCAGATGATCCCATCGTCATCAGAGACACAGATTTGGTAAAGATTGATCTTGGTGCACAGATTAATGGATACATTGCAGATACAGCAGTTACCGTCTGTTATGACGCACAGTTTGATGGGATAGTTCAAGCCGCAGAAGAAGCATTAGCCAATGCCATGGCCATGGCAAAGGCAGGAGTCAAGGCAAGCGACATTGGGCGCACCATAGAAAGTACAATTAAAAAAAGAGGGTTCAAGCCCATTGCAAACCTCAGTGGGCACTCATTGGATCAATATACAATACACGCAGGAAAATCAATTCCAAATATTTGGTCAATTGGAGGGTTTTCACTTTCAGAGAATTCAGCTTATGCATGCGAACCATTTGTGACAACAGAGCAAGGCGGAGGATTTGTAAGAAACGGAAAAATAAAAAACATTTTTGCACTTAACTCACGAAAGAAGACGAAGAACGAAGAAGCGGATAGGCTTTTGGATTTTATCTGGGACAATTTCAACATGCTCCCATTTGCTTTGAGATGGCTAGTAAGAGATTGGGAAGAGAAGAAGGCAAGGGAATTATTAGACGTGTTGATTAGCAAGAAGGCTGTTCAAGCGTATCCGATTTTGGTCGAAGTAAACGAACAGAGAGTGGCTCAAGCTGAACACACGTTCATACCTAACGAGAACGGGGTAACAGTCACAACCCAATAAATATGCAGATGTGTGTAAAGTAATTTGAGTGACGAAGTCAGGCGGTGTCCACAATGTGGGGGGCTCATGTTCAGAGAGCATGGGGAGGAGGCATCATGGTTTTGCCCTTCATGCAATGTAAAATTTAGAACAAAATAGCCCAGTCACTCATCCAAAGTTTCGCCAAATATTTTCTCAATGCTGGCGATTTCTCCACATGAAGCGCATTTTGAAGACGGGGCAAACAAGGTATCACCGTCCGAGAAGGTTCGTTTTTTCATAGCATTGCATTTGGTGCATTTTTCAACGGTAAACGCCATTACGACTTTCTTCTTCTTTGAGAAGTTCATTGTGGAACTCCTGCGGTGTTGCCCACGCCGATAATTGCCAATGATTGGCCAGATTTGGTATTTTCACGAATCATCTCATAGAGTTGCAATCGCACATTGTCGGCGGTGTCAGCTATGTCTTTTGTCATTAATGTTATTGCCTCTTTCACAGATTGTTTGATCACAATAGAAAATATCGGTATCTGGTGAGATGTTGCGATGTCCTCAATCTGAAATCTTTCAGTTCCTATTCCACCTATTGCGGCACCAAAGCCTCTTGCAACAGATGCCGAATCTTCGCCTTCCAGTTTTAATGCCGCGTCAACCATGATTATCGAATCAAGCTTGTTTTCAGAAACAAGAGTCTTCAATGCATCCGCAGGCCTTCCCACTGTGGACCCTGGCCCTTCAGCCTTTAAAAGAAATAATTTTCTACCCTCAAAATCCATCTTTGCAAGACTTGTCTGAAATGCAATTGATTCTTTGGGGCTGTTTAGCATCATTTTCCCGACAACCATCGGACCAATTCCATCTCCAACGGGTTGTCCCAGCTTAAATGCAGAAATTGCATCCCTCATGGCCTCTGCCTGTTCCATTATGAATGGAAGAATCATTTGCAGGGGCAAAATCAACGGATAGTTGTTTTGTTTTTTTGCGGTCAAAAACATGTGATTGATTATTTTGTAGATCATTTGTAATGAGGAAGCTATTTCAAGCAAAGTTTGAACTTTGGTTAATTCAAAATTGGTGATTTCTGGAGATAGTGATCTTATATGTTCCCTAGTGTAGTCCTCTCTAGATCTAACTGTATGCCTAACTTTGTCAACTATGCCATTAGGATCCATGTCAACAGGCATGATTGTGAAATAATCTAGAAACTGATCGATTTTTTTTGTGGGATCGTTCTTGGGATTCAGATTATTTTTCACATAGGAGAGCAATTCAGATCTAGACTCGGATCTAAAACCGTCTAGTTTTTTGATTGCTTTGTTGAGTTCATTGGAAGTTACAAGTAGTTGAATTCTCTGACCATAAAAAATGAAGAGAAATATCGGAAGAATCCAAATTAGCATCATTATAGGATTGGTGTCATCGTTCATTGCAAACAACTGATCAAAATTAAAATTTGTAAAATCCACTAGATCCATGCCTGACAATTCCAAATTAAACCATTCGTCAGGAGGGCAAGAAACAGTAAGGAATGAGGTGCAAGAGTCAGAATAATGGCGAGTGCTTTTATTATAGTTCAAATATAAAAAAATCCGAATATGCCACAAACAAAGCCCATCATAAGCGTGGAAAATGTTGTAGCATCAGCAGACGTTATGCAGAAGATGGATTTGAATGAGATTACGAAGACATTTCCAGATGTTGAATATCATCCAGATCAATTTCCAGGACTGGTTTTTAGATTAAAGACCCCAAAAACTGCAACATTGATCTTCACCTCAGGTAAAATGGTATGCACAGGTTCCAAATCTGAAGAAATGGCAAGAAAAGCAGTAAAAACAGTTGTACAGAAACTCAGAAAAGGAGGCATCAAAGTAAAAAAAGACGCAGTAGTCACAATTCAAAATATTGTAGCTTCAATCAATCTAGGAGGAAAGATCCATTTAGAGCAAGCAGCGAGAACATTGCCACGAAGCATGTATGAGCCAGAGCAGTTTCCAGGACTAATTCACAGGATGTTAGATCCAAAGACAGTGATTTTGTTATTTTCATCAGGAAAACTTGTTTGTACAGGTGCCAAACAGGAACCAGATGTATACAGATCAGTGAATAATTTGCATGCATTACTAGAAGAAAAAGACCTAATGATTTACGACTAATCATTGTCCAAAATTAATTTTATGTTATTTTATTAAAATTCAAACAGAGCACATGCGGTAGTTGGGACAGACATACAAACCAGAATCACGCTTAAGCATAAAATCAGATCAACAAAATTACTTTGCAAAAAAATAGTTATTTTATTGGGCTTCCAAGAGGAACATCTTCTGTCACGGTTAACCAAAATGGCTTATCATCAACATCAGCTGCCAATAACATCGCGTTTGATTCAACTCCCGCCATTTTTTTTGGTTCAAGATTTACAATTGCAATGACGATTTTCCCTACCATGTCTTCATGTTTGTAGTATTGTGCACCTCCAATAATCACGTCGCGTTGATCGCCATTCCCTAAATCAATCCGACCTCTGATGATTCTGGATTTACCTTCTATCGGCTCAGTCCCAATGATTTTTGCAACTTTTATGTCTAGTTTTGCAAAGTCATCATATGATATAGTTGGCATGATAAACCCTAATTTTTCCAGTTAAAATGAATTTCCAATTCACTGTAATTCCTTTTTGTTAATCCCAGAAGTTTCAATTTCATATCTTAATGCTGCAGGAATCTCCATGTATTTTTTGTTTACAAGTTCGATTATTTGGTCTTCAGGGACGCTAACTTTTGCCAGTAGTTTTCCTCTTTGATGAGCGTAGGCATTTTTCCAAAACTCAGCACCATCAAAGGTTTCAATTTTTGGCATGTATTTTGTAGGTTTCATTCTCTTTTAAATTTAGAGTGACTGTGACGGAAGAGTGGCAAACGCCATTGGAACTGGAGTTACTGTTCCGGATTTTAGGCATGTTGCCCATCACAGTCTACTACATGTAGTACAGGAATCTAATATATTTAATGCGGAACCAGTGAGTGTAAAGCATGGCTACAATAGAAGTCGAAGTTGAAATTAATGCCTCAGCAGACAAAGTTTGGAATGTTGTTTCAGATGTTGATAATGAACCAAAGTTTTGGAAAGGAACAAAGGAAGTCAGAAACATATCCAAAGAAGCAAACATAATCAACAGAGAGGTTACGATAGCTTTCAGGGATCAAAAATGTTTACAGGTGGTGAAACTGGAACCAAAAAAGAGAATAACGGTCAAATTTACAAAAGGCGTCATAAATGGAGAAAAGACAATCGCGGTGATTCCCAAGGGAGAGAAAACCTTACTTCGCACAGTCTGGGATGTCAAACTAACAGGAATGATGGGAATGTTTACAGGAATGATAAAAAACCACATCAAAAGCGGTACAGAGCAAG
>JAGQHE010000016.1 GCA_020431995.1 Candidatus Nitrosopumilus sp. | reverse complement strand
AGATTACAATCTCAAAATAAGCACCGATGATTATGGAAAAGAAATTGGGGAGATTATAGAAAAAAGTGAAAAAATAATTTTAAAAGAAAAACCAGACATACTACTAATTTTAGGGGATACAAATAGCGGATTGGCAGCAATCCCAGCTTCGCATCATGGAGTAAAGATTGTTCATCTGGAAGCTGGAATGAGAGCATATGACTTTCGAATGCCAGAAGAAAAGAATCGTGTTTTAATAGATCATCTATCATCAGTTCTTTTACCATATACAAATTATTCACGAGAGAATTTAATAAGAGAAAACATCCATCCAAGTAAAATATATGTTGTTGGAAATCCAATAATTGAAGTTATCAATTATTTTATGAAACAAATTGAACAAAGCTCAATACTTAAAAAAATGAAGCTAGAATCAAATGATTACTTTTTGATTACAGCGCACCGAAGTGAAAATGTCGATGATCCTCAAAGTTTAGCAAACATATTTTCAGGATTAGAAAAAATACATTTAAAATTTAAAAAAAGGCTGATCTATCCAATACACCCAAGAACATTAAGTAAGATTAAGAAAAAAATTCCAAAAGGAATAGAATGCATCAGACCACTCGGATTTTTTGATTTTACTAAATTAGAAAAAAATGCGTTTTGTTTAGTGACCGATTCAGGAACAGTTCCAGAAGAAGCGTTGTTTTTTGGAGTTCCATGTGTAACTATTAGAGAGAGTACAGAACGTCCTGAATATATTGAAGCTGGAGGAAATATTCTTTCAGGCTTGAATCCAGACAACCTTATAAAATCTATAAAATTAATTACATCATCAAAAAATAAATTGGAATGGAATGAATCGTTGGGCGATAACAAGACTTCGGATAGAATAGTTAACATCCTTCAAGGAAAGATAGATAGACAAAAGTTTTAACGATTAAACAATAATATCAAAACGGAATAAATGTGAATACTATGAAGATTTTAATCACTGGTTCGTCAGGTGTGCTTGGTTCTGAATTAAAGAAAAAATTACCTGATGCATTGACTCCAAACCATATCAAATTGGACATTACCAATAAAGAAGAAATTATAGATTTTTTCAAGAAGGAAAAAATCGATATTGTGATACACACAGCAGCAATTACAAGTGTGAGAAAATGTGAAGAAGAAAAAGAAGTGGCCTGGAAAACAAATGTGGATGGAACAAAGAATATAATTAATGCGCTAATGCAAACAAACCCTGATGGTAAATTTGTTTACGTAAGCACCGCATGTGTCTTTGATGGCAACATAGGAATGTACAAAGAATCATCTATTCCTTATCCAGAAAATTTCTATGCATTATCGAAGTTGTTAGGAGAGCAAGAAGTTAAGAGATTGTCAAATCATTTAATCATTAGAACAAATTTTACAGCAAGAAAAAAATGGCCATTTCCTAAAGCATTTTCGGATAGATTTGGCACGTATCTTTTTGCTGAAGATGTGGCAAATGGGATTGTGGATATACTTAATTCAGATATGACTGGGATTGTTCACATAGTAGGAGATAAGAAAATGTCCATGTTTGAATTAGCAAAAATCACCACACCTGAAATTCAACCTATGACCATTAAAGATTATTCAGGTCCAAAGTTGACAATGGATATGAGTCTAGATTCAGAAAAATGGAAGAAATACAAGATATCAAAAAACTAATTGAATTCTTCAATTAGTTCTAAAAAAGATCGTTGAAATTTTTCTCTAGAGAATTTTTTAATTGAATTAGCAAGAGGCTTTAGAATATGATCAAATTCGCCGTTAAGTGCACTGCTTACCTTATTTTTGGCATCATTTTCATTGTTTTCCACATATCGTAATTCGTCAAACGGAACAGTTTCCTTATGGGCAGTATTGTCAGGAACAATGGGTATGCACCCAGCAGCAATGCTTTCTACAACAGATATGCCAAAGGTTTCGTTAGAACAGTGAAAATAGAGTTTAGAATTATTCAAATAATTGATTAGAATATTTCTGTCAATATTTTTTAAAAGATTAGTTTTTGATTCCAGATTAAGTTTTTTGATTTGATCTTCTAATTTTTTGTAGTACAAAATATTGGATTTTGTTTTTGTGTTTCCAATTATGTAATATGACGAATTTAATTGAGACATCACATTAATTCCAAATTCAAGATTTTTTTCTTCTGAGAATCTCCCGATTGAAACAATTTGATTTTTTTTATTTCGTGGATTAAATTCATCTAGATTAACTGGAGGATATATTATTTTGGAATTTTTATTATATTTTGATTTTAATGAATTATGTATAAATTCTGAATTACTTACAAGAAAGATTTTGGAATTGGGTAAATTGTCCACAAATTTTTTCATCATGTTATAGTATTGCTTATAGTATAATGACCAGATTCCTTTGTATTTTGTAGATTTGTTTTCTAAATCATTTGAAAAATCACTATGACAATATACAATAATTTTCTGATTTGGAGTAGCAGGTATACTGAGTCCCCCTGAAGCCTGAATTAGTATATCCTCGTTTTTAGCTTTTGCAACAAGTTTGGATTCCATGATTCTTTGATATAATCCAAAAAAAGGGATTGTTATTGGCAATATTGTTTTAATTTGAATTTTTTTTAATTTTATTTTTGGTTTTGAAAATGTATACAGCGTAACATTATGATCTGTTTGTTCTAATGCTTCAAGAATAGATAATAATGTTTTTTCCGTTCCACCACCACCACCTACAAAACCATGAATTATTCCAATATTCATAATATGCAAAATTAGAATGAGGCTTTAAGGGATTATATCAAAAAATTCAATTACATAGTTGCTTGTGCAGCATCATGGAACATCTGGCTTTTTGCACAGCCAGCAGCAAGTTCATCACCGGCTCCACGTCTCATAAGACCTCTGTAAAGACCATCTTCTAATTTAACCCCCTCTCGTTCTTCCCATTCCTCAACAGTAATAGAATATTTCTTTTGGATTCTATCTCTATACCATTCTGGAATTACATTGAATGCACAGAATGGAACGATCCTTAAGTCGGGAGTAAGATAGTGAATATCACATCTTTGCAATCTTTCTAAGTCCTCGTTGTATTTATCTTGAAAATGCATCATGCCAAGGAATAATCCTTTAACGTGCCATGAACCAACTGAATCAAATGATCTCTTCATGAGAATATTTCCAAACATCTTTGCTAGGTCTAATCCTGCTGGTTGTTTCTTTGTATCAACAAAGCCCTTTAGTTTCCTTACAACTTCAAGCATTGTAAAGTACTTGTTTTTACCAGAACGAATCTCTTCTGCCTTATCTTCAAATAATTCCAACATTCCTTGAATATCACAGAATTTTGTCAACGGAACAAACTTCTTTGTGTCTGCATCTTCAAAGATGTATGTTCCTGCACCACAAGCAAAGTGAATTGACAATTCGTATTTGGGTTTGCTTGAGAATGCTTCAATTACGTTAGTGAGAGGCATGCAACTTGGAACTGGGAACCAGTCATCAATGGTTACTTCACCATTTGTCTGCTCTTCAATTCTTTGAACACAGTCAGGAACTGTGATTCGATATTTTTCACGTTCTCCTTTACCCATTCTTCCAGTTAACGATACTGGTTGAAAGTTCACAGCATGGACTACATCCATATTCTTTTGTGCATATCGGATAATTCCACCCAATTCATGGTCATTAATTGATTTGATTACTGTTGGAACAAATACTACGGTGGTTCCAGTTTTTCTGCAACTATCAAGTGCATATGGAATCTCCCAATGATTCTTGGGGTTGGTTCTTGCAGTTACGCCATCAAAAGATAGATACAAGTTGTTGCAGCCTGCTAATCTTACTTCTCTTGCAGCCTCTGGGTCCATTGCATGTCGAATTCCATTTGTATTCATTTGGATGTGGTCTACACCCTCTTCTTTCATTATTTTGATAACATCAGCAATATCCTCTCGAAGCATTGGTTCACCGCCAGTAATCTGCATAGAATTCCCTGGAATTGGTCTTTCAGCTCTTAGTGTTTTCATCATTGCTCTGACTTGCGTATGATCTGGCTCATACATGTAAGCGCCTTCTAGGCCCTTCTTTACATAAAAAAAGCAATACCAGCATGTTAAATCACATCTGTTAGTTACAATCATGTTGGCTAATCCACTGTGAGATAAATGGTTTGAACACAACCCACAGTTGTTTGGGCATGAACATTTGTCAATCATTACATTTGGAGAATGAGCACCTTTCCCATCCATCCAATATGTGCTGAATTTCTTGTACATCTCATAAGAGCCAAAGTATAATTCCTCACATTCACCGTGAGTTGGACATACTTTAGACATGTAGACCTTGTTATCCCTCTCAAAGACTTCTGCATCCAAAATCATGTTACAGTCAGGACAGATACTTTGAGTGAACCTAATTGTGGACTTCTTTCCTAAATTTTTACTTGATTGATTTGATATTTGAATTAGTGCCATACCTATATTGGTCACTTTTCTGAGATGGTATATAATGCATTTCATACTATGCCTATGGTGCAATTTAGTAATCAGGCATATCTGATTTAAATAAGAAAACCGATCGACTAGATCGCATATGAGCATATCTGACAATACAAGAAAAGCCTTAGAAAAGATCGGCCTAACAAGCTATGAGATCAGAACATTCTCTACTCTACTTAAATCAGGAGAATTAACTGCGTCAGATCTTAGTCAGAAATCAGGAGTACCATACTCAAAAATTTACGAGGTGCTGGGGACTCTTGAAGACAAAGGTTGGATTGGTTCTGATGATTCTAGACCAACAAAATATTTTGCAAAATCACCATCTACAGGGCTAGAAACTACAAAACAAAAAATGGAAAACGATTTTTCAATTAATCAAAGTGTGATATTAAATGAGTTGGTTCCACTGTATGAAAAAAGTGGAACTAGTGAGAGACCGGATATTTGGGTACTTTCTGGTGCAATAAATATTGCAGCAAAAATTTTGGAAATGGTAGAGACTTGTAGGAATGAAGTAATGATTGCGTTGCCTGAAGCTGGAGTAGATCTAGTAAAACAGGCACTACCAAGATTAAGATCATTGCATGATAAAGGAGTTGACATCACAATACTTACATCAGATAAAATGGATAAAGAATCAATAAAGGCAATTAAAAGAGTTGCAACGGTAACAATCAAAAAAGGCCTGTTCGGAGGAGGAATAATATCTGACAAAAGATATGTGGTGATTTTATTAGGTCCAGAAATTGGCGGTGTAAACACTTCAGAAGTTGTCGCAATTTGGGCAGATCATGCAGGATTAGCAGGATTTGCACGTCAGTACTTTGAATATTTATTAAAAGATTCAAAGAAGGTGTAGTATGGACATTTTAGACGAAGAGACGCTCTTTGTAGGAACTGCTGAAGCAGAGCATGTAGAGATGTATCTAAAAGCAATTTGGCACATAAAAGAAAAAGGAGAGGATGTTAAAATCAGTACAATTGCAAAAATGCTTAATGTAAGACAGCCCAGTGTTGTTCAAATGCTAAAAAAGCTAAATAATAAAAATTTAGTAAATTACAACAAGGCAGGAGTTAAACTTACCGAAGATGGTGAACGAATAGGTGCAAGTATGATGAGAAACAGCAGATTATTAGAAGTACTGATGGATAGTGCATTAAAAGTAGAGATAGATGAAGAGATGGTTTGCGGCATAGAACATCATATGAACAAACAGTTTACAGATGCTCTTTGTATAATGTTAAAACATCCAAGAAAATGTCCTCATGATCATGAAATTCCAATGGGCCAATGTTGTAAATCAATGTGACATCCCAAAAGATATATCTTCTTAGAAATCATATTTGATCATGGCATGTTTTTGTGGCTGTGAAATATATGAAAAAAATGATGATGGATTCAAGATTGCATGTGTAAAATGTGGACATGGGCCTCAAAATCATGATGAAGAATTCAGAGCCTCCGCAAGGAAGAATGAATCGCAAAGTCAAAAACGTGATGCAGACTTTGGATGACTATTCTCCAATTATTTTAACTAAAACCCTTTTTGATCTTTTCCCATCAAATTCTCCGTAGAAAATTTCCTCCCAGGGTCCAAAATCTAACTTACCGTTTGTTATCGCAATAACTATCTCTCTTCCCATAATTTGTCGTTTGAGATGGGCATCTGCATTGTCTTCACCAGTTTTATTGTGTTCGTATTGACTAGTTGGTTCATGCGGTGCCAATCCTTCTAACCATTTTTCATAATCATGAAGTAAACCACCTTCATTGTCATTAATGAAAACACTAGCAGTGATATGCATTGCATTTACAAGGCAAAGACCGTCTTGGATTTTACTTTTTGCGACTAGTTTAGTTACATGTTCTGTTATATTTACAAAGGCTCTTCGTGTTTTGACTTCAAATGTCAGATATTCTGTGAGTGATTTCATAGTTTTTCAATGAAAATCATCCATTAAAATCCTGAGGCAGGCTCAGAACTCAAGATCTTCATCATCAATCAAAGGGATAGATTCATCACTGCCCGCAAACCATGTTTAAGCCAGATTCCTATTGAGTCTTTCAAGAAGCTTGATAAGTGGCAATTTGTTCATGTATTCAAAATGGTTGCGATTGACACTCCGGCATCACTTGAAAGTTTTCGAA
>JAGQHE010000015.1 GCA_020431995.1 Candidatus Nitrosopumilus sp. | reverse complement strand
TATCGTAATTCGTCAAACGGAACAGTTTCCTTATGGGCAGTATTGTCAGGAACAATGGGTATGCACCCAGCAGCAATGCTTTCTACAACAGATATGCCAAAGGTTTCTTCTGATGTATGTAGATATACCTTAGCTGATTCTAATACCTCTGTAATCATTGTTTTAGAAACATTGCTGTAAATCTTAACATTATTTGTTTTTTTATATTCTAATTGATCTAAAACTTTGAATTGATTTTTGTGTATCGCATTTCCTATTAGAACGCAAGGATAGTTTATGTTGCTGAATATTTTTATAGCTTCATCAAGATTTTTTTCAATTGAAAATCGTGAAATTGTAACTATTTTCTCTTCCTTTTTCATATTTTTTCTATTCAAAAATCCGTTTATGTCTACTGGTGGGTAAACTATGACCGATTTTTTGCATAAATTTTCTTCAATTTCCCTCCTTGTAAAATCAGAATTTGCGATCAATTCAATATTTTCATTTTTTAAACATTCAAGACTTTTTTTATAATAACTCTGAATAATATTCAAGTATATCTTTTTAATTCCATGAAATTCTTTTTGTAAAAACTTCGTTTCTGACAAAAAAGACGAATGACAATACACAAAGATTTTCTTTGCATTGGATTTTGCCATTGTTAATCCTCCACTAGTCACAATCAATATGTCCTCTTTAGGTATTAATCGAAAAATTTCTTTTATTTCCATCATTTTTTGTAATCTCCAGAACATTGGAATTTTTTTTTGTCTAATCTTATGAATTGAAAAATACTGTGACTCTGCTATCTTGGGAGGCTTTACACAATATAGTGTTGTATGAATCTTTTTTGCAACTAAAGAATTGATCAAAGACAAACTAGTCATCTCTGCACCACCTGTTACATCAAAATAGGGATGAATGACAGCAATAGCCACTATCAGTTTTTAATTGCTCTAGAATATAATTTGAAACATGTAAGATCGTGCATCTCTTATGCATATGCAAATTATTAATATGTAGAATTAATCTAAGAAAAAATCAGATAATTTACTATTTAGAGTTACAGTTCAACGATATAGTGTTCATTTTAAATATGGTGTCATTTTTTTTTATTTATGCCAGATGGTGTCGATTCAACGTTACGTACTGTAAGATGGAATAAGAACAGAGTTGTGATGATTGATCAAACCAAGTTGCCTAATGAACTTATTTTTGTAGAATATGACGATTTTAACCAAGTCGCTGACGCCATTAGAAATTTGGTAGTAAGAGGCGCTCCTGCTATTGGAGTTGCAGGTGCTTTTGGATTGGCATTGGCAGTATTACAAAGTAAAGCAACAACAAAAGATGGGTTATTAGCTGATTTAGAAAATGCAAGAAAAATTTTGTTTGCAACAAGACCAACAGCCGTAAACTTGGGTTGGGGACTGGAAAAAATCATGCATACTGCAAAATCTGGAAATTCTATTGAGCATATCAAAGAATTGGTTGTTTCTGAGGCTAAGAAAATGGCAGAAGAAGATATTGAAATAAACAAGGCAATGGGTAAGAACGGTTCTGTTCTTTTTGATAATAATGATACCATAATGACACACTGCAATGCTGGAGCATTAGCTACTGTTGCATATGGAACTGCATTAGGTGTAATTAGAGCAACCAGGGAGAGTGGAAAAAATGTCAAAGTAATAGCAACTGAAACAAGACCTATCCAACAGGGTTCACGACTAACTACTTTTGAGCTGAAACATGATGGATTTGACGTTAGTCTAATCCCAGATACTGCTGTAGGATATTCTATGGCAAATGGTTTGGTGAATAAAGTTGTAGTAGGTGCTGACAGAATTGTCAAAACCGGTCATGTTTTTAACAAAATTGGAACTTATCAGGTAGCAACTATGGCAAAACAACACGGAATTCCATTCTATGTTGCAGCACCATTATCTACAATTGATTTGGAAACTAAAGCAGAAGATGTCATCATTGAGATGCGTAAAGGTAGTGAAGTCACAGGAATCGGTGACAAAAAAACTGCACCTGACGATATCAATGTGATTAATCCCGCTTTTGACATGACTCCTCCTGAACTAATTTCAGGAATTATAACAGAAAAAGGAGTGGCTAGGGCTCCTTATGAAGAATCTATACCAAAATTATTTCAAGATGGCAATTCATAAATCCAGCGCTAGTCTCACCTTGTAAGGTTTGATAATTTATTAATTTGTATTAGAACCAAATCGTGAAAAACAAATCCAAGATCTACTAATTCAGTTTATGTAGTATCTGGTAGCAAATATACCATCAGCATCTCTTGATCATCTTTTACCAAGTTTACTCAAACAAAGCACAAGTCTCCGAAATAACTAATTTATAAACTAAAACGTGATTGCATAGTTTCCAAACATTAGTCTATTTAGATAAAAAAAACAAAAACTGGATCATTAAAATTCGGGTAGTTAGCGCAAGAGATTTCGGATGTATTGTAATATCAAAACGTATTTAGAATTCAAGGTATTAGTAAGACTGGTAAAAATAAACCAATAGAGAAACCCACTATCAATGGATTCCTGATTATATTAGATAATGTTCCGATCACTCTTAGAACTATGATTTTATCCGAATGATGCGTGAAATAAGATGGGCAAACTAAATCTAAACCTTCTGTAACATCCATTAGAATTATCGCATCTGCATTATAGCGTAATCTTACTTTTTATTATCCCAATTACTTAAGTTAACAGATTGAAGATCATAATAAAAAATGGGGAATCTACTACATTGTACCATGATTCTAGTGATGTATCTGTCCTTCCAAAAAGCAAACTGGTTAGAACATTTAATGAGGACGGTTCTTTGATTGAAGAATTTAAACTTCTTGACAAAAAGATTGTTCTTGATGATGATTTTGATAACGATCAAACTGAAATTGTTGTAACTTTGAATGTTGAAAACAAATAACGGAACAATCTGCTTTTACCAATTTTCTGTTTCGCCCGATTTTGTAAAAAAGCATCAAAATAAATTATTTTTTAAATTCCAATCACGCTAATTAGATTTAGATCCTTGGATTAAAAAAAATGTTGTATGAAATTAAAGTTTATGTCCATCAACTTACATGATGTCTATCATATTATGAATAAGTAAAGAACATTAAGATAGTCTCTTGACAGATATATGTGTAATTAGAATATTTTATGACTTTTGAATTTAATATGATAAACATGTCACAACATTTCTTACAAACTTGGCTCTGTTAGTTTTGCCGATGCTGCTTCTGACTCGTCTTCATTCTAGACATGTTTTTCGTAGATTTTACAGAATCTTCTAATAACAAAAATGAAACATTACAAGTTTCATGGTTTTAGGATTATGAATAAAAACAAGTTTTATCTATGAAGAGAATTGTAATATGCATAACATAATAATCTGGGGACGATGGGATTTGAACCCATGATCTCCAGCACCCGAGGCTGGCAGTATGCCAAGCTAACCTACGTCCCCATTAAGATGAAAATCAAAACATAATTTAATTTCATAATACTATTAAGATCGCGAACAAATCCATAAATAACCAATCCAAAACGAATTTGACATTTACCTTTCTACACGAATAAATATATCATAGACACTGACCAATCACGGCAAAAAGTCTTAGTTGTGCTCATGCTAAAGAATCTCTAATCACTGAAGCTACAAAACATGCCAAAGAATCTTATAAAGAATTACAAGTGATCATGAACTTATTGAAAAATTAAATTCCCTATCAAAGATGTATGGATAAATTTTTTCTTTGAACCAGGCATGAATCATAACACATTCCAATTTTTGTGCTACATTAGGTCAGATTCAAATTATGTTTATTGTAAATCTAATTAATTCCAAAATCTTCACAGTTTCCAAGAAATTTAGTAAAATTGATCAGTTTATGGCAAAAAATCAATTGTAATTATCTGTTATTTGATACAAATCAAATGATTAATTCAAGCTAATTAATAGAAAGTTTTTATTGTTTTTCAAACTGCACCATACAATATGACTGTTGTTTCTGCACAGGCAATTGAGGATTCCTTAAAACAATGCATGGATCCTGAAGTTCCTTTAAACATTGTAGAAATGGGGTTGATCTATGGAATTGATGTTGCAGAAAACAATGATGTTAATATTAAAATGACAATGACGACTCAAGGATGTCCTCTTCATGAAACTCTGGTACAAGATGCAACAAGATATGCCAAAAAGGTTCCAGGAGTAAATAATGTCAAAATCGATATTGTGTGGGAACCTGCTTGGTCAATGGATAAAATGACCGAAGAAGGAAAGATGAAATTAAAAAATATGAGTGCTGCTATGAATACTCCTGCACCAATTAATTATGAAACTGCATTTCCTCAGGGTGTTGGAAAACTAATACAACAAGAAGATGGTTCTATGGTTCTGGCAAACGAACATGAACAAGGATTCATGGTAAATCAAGCAATAGTAGATTTTTGGAAATCGTGTAATGGACAACGCAAAGTTACAGAATTAGTTGAAGTCTTTGCACAACAAACAGGTCTTCAAAGAAATCAAGTAGAAAAAGAAGTTATGCAATTATTGCAACAATTACGTGATGGTGGGTTAATTGCAATTGCAGGTCAACCCGGCACTACGAATGTTGAATTTAAAAAATAATCCTAAAATATATGGTTTGAATTTGCACCATCAAAGTTTATTGTAACGCCTGATAGATATTTTATGTTGTTTTCAATTATGGCTTTCACAAAATTTCCAATTTCTTCAGGATTTCCGAGTCTTTTCATAGGCAAAGATTTTTCAAATTCTTCTACGTTTTCTATCAGTTCTTGAGTTCTATCAGTATTAATTGGACCTGGAGCAATGTTGATGCAACTAATATTTTTTTGAGCATATTCTTTACTTAATACCTTAAAAATTTCACTAAATGCTGCACGATATGCGGAAGATATGATCAATTTTGCATTTGGTTCTTTGATTACATTAGAACTGATCAAAAAAATATATCCATTATCGCTAATTTTGATATTCTGTAAAATGGTGCAAAATCCTAAGAATAATTGGTTGTGATATAGATTCCAATCCTCTTCTGTAATTGCCGAAAATGGTTTTGGGGTAGGACCGCCAGTATTGAGAACAAGAATGTCTGTCTGTGTATTTTTTTCCAAAAATTGTCTCACACTATTCAAATCTGACGTATCAATATCATTCTTGGATGCTGCAAAAACGTTAATCCCTATTGATTTGAGGGAATCTGAAATTGCTTTCCCTATTCCTCTTGAACCACCAAGAACAACTGCTCGAGTCATATCCTTCTTAATTAACTTGATAATTAAATTTCTTTAGCTAACAAAATTGTTCTTATTAAATTGAAAAATATCTTCAAAATAGCTTGAAAACTCTCCAAAAATCTCTTAGAACAACTCTCACAAAAGAGGAGTTTATAGAGAAATTTTATAACAAAAGTAAATCAATAGGCTCCAAAAATGTCCTGATTTCTGTCCTAAATCATTTTGATACATTCTGTTTGGAAGTTTATGGCGGAAATTCAGAATTATTGTTGAAAGAATTAAGAGGAGATATGGGTGATGCCCTATACAACTTCCTACAAGATTTTATCAATTACATGGAGGAAGCCAAACTAAAACCAAAGACTATAGCCTCATACTTTAGCACCCTTAGAACATATCTTCGAAGTCAAGGAATCAAGATTAGCTCAGATGAGATTAAAGATCTGGTTTCTCTTCCTAGCATTATTCAGGAATTAAGAATACCCTTGACTAAAGATCACCTGAAATTATTATTGGATTACTCAAAATCTGAGCGGAAGGCCTTGTACCTTACCTTATTAAGCTCTGGAATGAGAATTGGTGAAGCAATATCTCTTAGAAAATCTGATTTTGATCTGACTTCTGACCCTATCTTAGTCACCATTCCAGGTAAATTCACAAAGACAAAACAGACTAGACAAACGTACATTTCAAGCGAAGCTAGGGATGCTCTAAATAGAATACTAGAAAAAAAGGGTGACAGCGATCTCGTTTTTGCAAAATCTGAGAATCTTGCTGCTGCAAGATTAGCTGAGGAAAGAACCTTTGATAATCTTAGAAAGAGATGTGGTCTTTTAGACAGATATCAAGATAGTAATCGACATACAATTACCATTCATTCAATGAGGGCCTTTTTTCATACCCAAGCTTCAATAGTTCATGATGAACAGTATGCCAATGCATTAGATGGTCACCAAGGTTACCTCATGCAGTATTACCGATTATCTGTAGAAAAAAGAGCTGAATTATACAGAAAACTAGAACCACATCTTCTCATTTATTCTAACGATTCGGTTTCTAGTCTACAAGAGGACCTGTCTATAAAGAACCAAGAGATTGATCTTCTCAAATCTAAGGATTCTATGAAAGATGAGGTAATCTCTAATCTGTCAGATCATATTATACAAATTGAAAAAGAATTGTCTAGATTACGCATGAAAATTGAAAAGTAGGTTTAATCATAACGGCGCCCACGCCGTTATCCCATTATTTACTACTAGATTAGTGTAATTGGCGAGTTAAACCCTCTCTCTTGGCTACAATATTCATCATATTTGAGGCTGTAGGACACAGCAGAATACATCGAATTCCATGCCACTCCCTCAAAGGACACTCCATCTTGACAACCCCGTAAGCTTTACCCTGAAAGAAACCTAGGAGATCATGTATTGTCTACAATGCTAGAAAACAAATCTGACTCCATATATGAGACGCCTTCACAGTCTGAATCTACATGGTTGTTTCTTTTTGGAGTATGCTGAAAAACAGTAATAACTATCCAGACTAGGCTCACTTCGCATTTTCCAAAGTGATGGAAAAATTCGGCGATTTGCCGATTATTGACACCATCATAAAAAGGCTGAAACCAATGAATTTACCCATAATTGTGGCTATTCCAGACTCAAAAGAACAGATCCCCTAAACAAACATCTCGAGAAACTGATTCACAGTGAGCATATCAAGGTATAACGCTCAGTTTTTGAACAGTGTGCTAGCCAGATTCCGAAACGCGTCCAAAGCGTTCGAAATAGATACAATTATCAGAGTATGCACAAACAGCCCATTGATTGATTGACAAGCTGCCGTAATTTATCCAAATGCAGTTTTCTACTATGTCTGTTTAAACTAGAATCTAAAACAATACCTAAGCGTGGTGCCCATTAAACTAGAATACAAAACATCTGTAAGCCCACGCATAAAATCCCCTCCAAAATTACAATATGTGTCCACTAAATCATAACTGTTCTTTTAATTTAGAATTTATTTATCATGATATGGAAAAACAAGAAAGACCACAAATATCAAAAACTTGGTTAAGTGGACAAAAATCATGTACACTAGTAATTCCAAAATCAATAGCTGCAAAATATGGATTAGATTCATCTCCTAATGTGATTGTTGAAGAAACCTCTGAAGGGATTTTGATACGTAAACTAAAACTAGATTTGGATTGATATGATAAAACCAATATTTTGTAAAATCTAACTTCCTCAAACACCTGTAAAAATAAATACTTGGTAAAATTGACTGTTTGAATAAATACCATTATGTAGTTTACAAAATATGAATCAAAATATCTCGGAATTATCTGCAATAAAGGAGTTTATTTATGCACATAGAAAATAATTTCCTTAGTTCAGGATTAGATAATGATGTTGTTGATGTTGTTGAAAATAAAATTAATACCAATAATTTGCCTCCTACAACAATGGAAATTCCTTTTAATGTTAATCTAGAATTTAACGAATTACTAGATACTATGTATCCTGACTTTAAAGAAAAATCAGATAATAGGCAAAATGCTATTGTACAAATATTTAGACTTGGAATTAGAACGCAATTAAACCTAATACAACAACATCAACAACATAATTGTTTTTTTGAAATTGCTGGAAAAATTCCTAGGCATGATATCTTGTTTAAATTTGCAGGTTTAGCTCATGTCTTGGAAAATGGTGAAAATTACCCATTATATGGAGAAAAATTCCTACGAAATATTATCCAGCATACTATTAAAAATTCAGATTCTCGAACAACGCAAAAATACCTTATGCGTATATTGACTTATGCTACAAAAACTCCTCATGCTTCAGGTTATAATGTATCGACATTTTGTGAGTCTTTTTCAACATCATTAAAAACTGAAGCTGCTCAAAAACTTGATCTATAATTTTACAAATGTTATGCTTACAGGGCTGTAAGCTACTTTATTCCATTCTAAAATCTACCTATCCATTTTTTTAGATAATCTTTTGATTCTTCAGGTAATTCCCCTTTTACTATTACTGGAAATCCGAATCTTTTTTGTAACTCTGATACTAAAACCTCTTGTCCAAATGGGTAGATCTGCTCTTTAAATTGCCATAGCATTCCTCCATCGCTCTCAATTATTTGTCTGTGTATCTCTTGCCATCTCGTTGCAAATATTGGATATATTCCTAATATCTTACACATTTCTAATTTTGTAACTATTTCTGATTTGGGTGTTTGAGTAAGCATATTTTTTATTTCTACTCCTACTACGATCTGCTTTGTTTCATGTTCTGCAATGATATCTAATGTGTGTTTACTCCTACTCCATTCTCTTCCTCTATACGAATTAACTTGTTTTTCTTGTAATATATTAAATCCGTTTGATCTTAATTCATTTTTAACTAGATAGTGTAGATGTTCACCTAACATCTTGATAGTTTTCACATCTGAATATCTTGCAATCCAATAGGCTGCTTTTTCTATTTTCCTCGGAATTGTTTTTTCTACATATTTTATTGGTAATTTTCCAGAAAAATAGAATTTTGCATCACCTACTCCCTTTATGTTATATTTTATAGAGTTTAGAACCCCCTGTTCTTCTAACTCATTCAGGCCATTTTTTACCTGACTCGTAGAAAATTTCTTCTCTAATATTATCTGAATAGATGATTCGTGTCTTGGTGTCTTTTTTGGCCTATTTGACTTATCAAAAAAAAGCTGCATAATTTCCCATTTCAACTCTTTTTCCATGTTTATTTTGCATTAAACCAGAATTTCTATTTTACGCAATATTTTATTCTAATTACTGGGTAAATTATTATCTTTTCAAATGAGCTAGGAATTCTATTATTTTTAATATTTTATATCAATGATCTTACAATGCTTTTCATTGATCAATTTAGCATATAAAATTCATCAAATTTTATAATGTATAGGTTATATTTGCTAAAATATGCTAAAAATAGCGTCATAAGATCTTGACATGACAGAAAAAACAACCGTAGATATTACACCGGATAAAAGTCTAATTCAGAAGCTAGGTCTTACTGGATACAGAACTGCAGAAGCAATCTCCGAATTACTAGATAATTCTATAGATGCAAGAATTTCTGGACAAACTGAAAGAATTGATGTTGTATTGGATTACAGTAGAAAAGCAATATCCGTTTCTGATGATGGTATCGGAATGAATCTTGATGAATTAAGAAAAGGTTTGACCATTGCAAAAGGAACAAAACTGGAAAAAGAAAAGCTTGGCAGATTTGGATTAGGAATGAAAAGTGCATGTTCAACATTAGGACAAGAATTTACAATTAGGACTTCTAAACCTGATTCTGATTTGGAATATTTTATTCATTATGATGAAGATGAATGGTTAAAAAATTCTTCACAAACGTGGCAGAATTTTGAAATTGAAACAAGTAAAAAATCTCGTCCATGGAATGGAACCACTATCAAAATTACAAAACTTAATGTTCCATTATATCCAAATCAAACATCTACACTCAGAAAAAATTTTGGCATACGTTATGGTTCTTACATAAAATCAAATCAAATATCATTATTTATTAACACAAGAGAATGCAAATCACTTGAAACACCAATTCAAATTGGAAGTAAAAAAGAATTAAACATTGAACTTACAAATAACAAATATCTAAAAGGTTGGATAGGATTATTAGAAAAACGTTCGATAAAAGGCGAATATGGAATTCATCTATATAAAAATAATCGTTTAATCAAAGCTTTTGATAAATTTGGAATACGTAGTCATCCTGAAATAGCAAAATTTACAGGAGAATTGCATCTTGATCATGTTCCAGTAAATTTTCATAAAACAGGATTTATTGAAGAATCTCTAGAATATCAAGAAGCTGTACAAGCTTTCAAAACAAATCCTGAAGTCATAGAAGTTTTACGAAGTTCAATAAGCAAACCTCCTTCAACAACTTCTATTCAATCTGTGTTAAATTATTTTGTAAATGATGAAACAAAAGGAAAAATTAAACCAAAAATGAGTAATACAAATTCAAAAATTTTATTGAATAAGGCAAAATCTTTTGATGTGGACTATGATTCTCATAAACTTGTAGTCGAATTTGAGAATGGTTCCGATGATGAATTGTATCATTTAGAAAAAATTCCTTCTGGGTATAAAATTAAAATAAATCGAAAAAGTCCAATTTTTACAATAATTGGAAATCCTTTATTTTTGATAGGTCTAATTGAATTAGAGGTAAAAACCTTCATTAATC
>JAGQHE010000014.1:3152-4354 GCA_020431995.1 Candidatus Nitrosopumilus sp. | reverse complement strand
GAAACCTTTGGCATATCTGTTGTAGAAAGCATTGCTGCTGGGTGCATACCCATTGTTCCTGACAATACTGCCCATAAGGAAACTGTTCCGTTTGACGAATTACGATACAAAAATAATGAAGATGCAATTATAAAAATTAATGATGCTATAGATGGTAAATTTGATCAACTATTACCAAAATTATCAATACATATTAAGAGATTTTCCAATGAAATTTTTCAAAAAAAAATTATTGAGTTAATTGAAAAATAATAAGACAAGTGATTTCCTAACTTCATGACACATTAAAATTAATCTATTTTTTTAAAAATTGCAAGTGTGTTTTTATCAGGTTCTGGAAATGAAATTTTAAATCCTAATTCTTTTAACAGATCCTGGTTCAAAAAACACTGATGTCTTTGAAATTTATTTTCTCCTAAATTCCAGACATTTTCAACGTGTTCCTCATTAGTTTCAAATTTTGATGGAGTGTATATTATTACGATATTTCTTGTAATTCTTTTCATATGATTAACTGCAGAAATTGCATCATCTAAAGTCAAATGTTCTAAAACATCAATACACAAAACAACATCAAAGCTATCATCCATAAATCTATCTAGTTCAGTCATGCCCAATTTTAGTACGGGAAAATATCGTTTCGATACATCAAGATATTTAGGCCAAATATCACATCCAAGCAATGATTTACATTGAATAATTTTAGGAGAATTTTGAAGGAGATGAATGATTTTGCGTTTTTTTCGTGTAAAACTAGAGTATTTGTCCCTATCAATAATTTCTAATATATCTGTAGTAGATTTCATTATACCACATCCTAAATCTAAAACTACGTCGTTGGGTTTAACATATTTCTGAATAATTTTACCAAGCCAATCCATAATTGATTATCTAACTTAATATCATATGAATATAATTGAATAAAATGCAAATAAGATGCTGGTATCAATAATTATTCCCGTATATAATACCGAAAAATTTATTGAAGAATGTATAGAATCAGCTCTAAATCAAACATATAAAGAAATTGAAATTATTGTAGTAGATGATGGTTCTACTGATGGTTCATTAAAGATTATAAAAAAATTCATCAATCAAATCAAGATAATTTCAAAATCAAATGGAGGAACTGCGTCTGCACTCAATACAGGGATAAAAGAAATGAATGGAGAGTGGTTCAAATGGTTAAGTGCAGATGATGT
>JAGQHE010000014.1:0-3089 GCA_020431995.1 Candidatus Nitrosopumilus sp. | reverse complement strand
GGAAAATTATATTTTATATTCAAATTACGACATAATAAACGCCGATGGAAAGATTCTGAGTCATTTTATTGAACCAAATTACAATGAAAAGGATTTTTTTGAACTAAATACAATTCTACTAGATCATTATATAGGGAATGCAACTACTAGTCTAATTCACAAATCTGCATTTGATAGATATGGTATGTTTGATGAGAGTGTAGATTTTGCAGAAGACTATGAGTTGTGGTTAAGATTATGCATTTTAAATAAATTTAGATTACATCTTGTTCCTAAAACTTTGGCCAAATATAGAATTCATGATACTCAGATCACAGCACAGAAAATGGATAAAGCCCTAAATAATGCAGATAAAATCAGAAAGTGCATTTTAGATTATCTAGATAAAGGAGAGCGTGAGAAATATAATGCCGCATTAAAAAAATATAACAATTCAAAATCACTCGCCATAAAGATCAGACATAGTATACGTGACATTATGTTTAAAATTCTTCCAAAATCCACATCAAACACAATACTACAAGAATATCTCAAAAGAAAGCAGCAAAATTAAATGATAGCCATAACATGTTTTTGATGTTTGTGATGAATATTTTTACTACGCTAGTGTTATTAACCGATTTTTAAAAACATATTAAATGAATCAAAATTGGCTTAGAAGACGTTGGTTTGACTTTAGACAAGGTCACAGCGTATATCTAATATTTATGCTGACTTTTGCAAATTTCATTTTAATATTTCATAGATTGTTAATTGAGAGGATTGAATTTTTAAACGAAATTTTTAGCGAATTATGGGTCTTTGTTATTGTTTTTATTGTGATCTATATTCCAGCTTCAATAATTATTGGAGCATGGCATAGAAAAACTCAACTTAGCGTTGAAGCAGATGTCATAATTAGACAAAATCCATTACTAGCAAAAATATTAAGAACACTTTTAGAAACTCAGACAAATACCATTTCAAAAGAGGAAATAAACGAGATGCGAGATCTGTTAAAAAGAATTGAAGATGGAAAAGGCCAATAAAAAACAAGTGAACGAAATGACGGTACAAAGAATAAAAGCCATAATAAAAAAAATGATCAAACCTACAGATCGTACAGAAAAGTATTGGAAAAAAGCAGCTAGCAAAGATGTGGAAAGCGTAATGGAGTCAATATGTGATCATTTTGATAAGAAAACATTTGATACAAAGAAGGAAGCATTAATTTTTTCTCAGAATATAAAATTTGATAAAAATATGAAGATATTAGATCTTGCATGTGGAATGGGAAGGACATGTAAGTGGGTTGCACCGCATGTTAATGAATATGTAGGCGTAGATTTTATTCCAGAAATGATAAGAAAAGCAAAGGAATACAATAACAGATTCAAGAACGCAAAATTTGTTGTAAATGACGGAAAGAGTCTAAATGTTCTTGATTCAGATTATTTTGATTTAGCATATTCTGAACTTGCTTTTCAGCATATGTTAAAACCAATTCAAGAATCATATGTAAGAGAAATTCTTAGAGTATTAAAAAAGGGCGGGTTATTTTATGTGCAAATTCCAAGAATAGAGTATTATAATGATAAAACATATTCACGAACAAAGAAGGAAACTGATGAATTATTTCAAAAATTTTTAGTCACATATGAAAATACTAGCGATGCATATTATTACATAAAAGCTGAGAAATGATCTACAATTTTAGAATTTTATGATTTTAAATTAAGGCGCAATTTAAGAAAGATTGTAGGATAAGAATGCTATATAACCCACTGAAGTTTTTTCATCATTTGTTTTAATTCATCTATAGTTAGGTGTTTGGTGTTAGCTGAACCATAATATTCATGAGAAATCATATTCTTTGTTGATAGTTTATCAATTTTTTCTTCTTTGTTAATTACAAAATGATCTTTTCTTTCCACACTATGTCGCATCTCCTCTTCTGAAACTAAAATTTCATCTATTTTTTCGCCAGCTCTGACTCCAATGAATGTTAGAGGGTAATTCTTCTTGCCTGTTTTTAGTTCAGCATATGCTAATGCAAGATCAGTCATTTTTGCTGCAGGAGCTTTCTTGACAAAGATTTCACCACCATTTCCATGTTTAAGTGAATAAAAAACCAAGTCTATTGCTTCAGATAATGTAAGTAAAAATCGAGTCATTTCTTTATGAGTGATAGGCAGAGATTCTTTAGCATCTATTTTTGAATTCCATAGTGGTATTACACTTCCTCTGCTTCCAAGAACATTTCCATATCGTACACAACAAAATTTTGTACTGTCTTTTGTCAGATCATCAGAAAGCATAATCTTTTCTTGTAAAGCTTTAGTCATCCCCATGGCATTTACCGGCTTTACAGCCTTATCGGTACTAATGGCGACTACATTTTTGACTTTTCTTGCTACTGCAGCTTTAACCACATTATATGCCCCAACAACATTTGTTTTTACAGCTTCATATGGGTGAGATTCAACAGTTGGCACTTGTTTGAGTGCTGCCGCATGAAAAATAATATCAATGTCTTTTGTGACAGTATGCAATCGATCATAATCCCTAACATCGCCAATGATGAATTCCATTTTCTTGAAAATAGATTCCTTTTCTAACTCCATTTTCATGGAATGTTGCTTATCTTCATCTCTGCTGTAGATCCTAACAGTCTTAGGTTTGTATGGCATTAATTCTTTAATCATTTGATGACCAAAGCTACCAGTACCTCCTGTAATCAAAATATTTTTGTTGTTGAGAATATCAGAGTAATTCAAATCAAAAGAATTCATAATATTGAATTAATAAATTAGTCGTCATAAATGGAAACGGCCATTTTAAAATAATTTTTGTTTCAGGTTGAAAAAATTATTGAAAGTTTTAATTCATCTATATCATCAAACAAAACTAATGAAGGTAATGTCAATTTTTGGGACTAGACCTGAAATAATCAGATTAAGTAGGATTTTTTCTAAATTAGAAACCAGTTTTGAACACATTATGGTTAATACAAATCAGAATTTTACCCCAGAATTAAATCAGAATTTTTTTTCAGATCTAAAAATTAGAAAGCCAGATTACAATCTCAAAATAAGCACCGATGATTATGG
>JAGQHE010000013.1 GCA_020431995.1 Candidatus Nitrosopumilus sp. | reverse complement strand
AAACTTAGTATATAATAACTTCATTTATTTTTAGAGTTACAAGGAATAAAAATTTGAAATTATTCTTTGCTAAGATTAAACAATATTTCCTTTGCTTTATCGAGGGAGATGCTCTTTTCTTTAATCATCTCTTGAACAATTTCATCTATTTGATCAGGTGTAGCGCCAGCTGCTGCCGCAAGATTTCTCGCATGCAAACGCATATGCCCTTTTTGGATTCCCTCAGTAGAGAGAGCTCGAATAGCACTATAATTTTGAGCCAAACCAGCAGCAGTCACTACACATGCAAGTTCCTGCGCGGATGTAACCCCAAGAATCTTCATACATGTTTTAGCCACAGGATGAACATTTGCAATCCCACCAACAATGCCAACAGAAAGAGGAATTTCCAAAATTCCGATTAGATTGCCTTCGTGATCTTTACTCCAGTTACTAAGTGAACGATACTGTCCAGATTTTACGGCATATGCATTTGCGGCAGCTTCTATAGCCCTACTGTCTTGACCAACCGCATTTGCGACAGCAATTATTCCATTCATGATTCCCTTGTTGTGGGTAACCGCCCTATACACATCATTATCTGCAAATTCAAACGCCATAACGATGTCATTAACAGCATCTTCACCTCCGACTGCCTCTTTTTCAAATACCGCTTTTGCTTTTGCAATTCTTCTAGTTGAATAATTAGACAGAATGCGAAGTAGTGCCCTGCCACCCGTAATCTTTTCAATCAATGGCGAAATAGCTTCGCACATTGTATTTGTGACATTAGCGCCCATTGCATCTCCCACATCAATTAAAAGTTCTACAATAAGCATTTTGCCAGAAGGCGTGTCAATTTCTTTACAGGAGATTTCTTTTGCGCCTTTTCCCATTTTGGACAAAGTATTACTTTTAGAATTCGCTAGCTGAAGAATTTCATTGGAGAAGTCTTTGATGTGTAAAATAGCAGAAGGGATATCAACTACATCCAATATTTGCACTTGACCAATACTATAAGATTCTGTCATTGAAACTTCAAATCCGCCTTTTATTCTTGCAATTTTTGCTCCTTTAGATGCAGCTGCAATCACAGATGGTTCCTCAATAACCATTGGGACAAGATAGTCTTTTCCATTAATTTTAAAATTTGTTGCAATTCCTAAAGGAAGTGAAAAAGTACCGATAGCATTTTCCACCATTTTGTCTGCTTTATCAAAAGAAATTCCTCCGTTTTCATTTTGCAAAATATTTATTTCATCATCAGATAGTTGTGCAAAATTTGCGATTATGTTCAGCCTATCTTTTCTTGATTTTTCAAAGAATTTTGAGATTGATGAATCGGGCATTTTTTATTTCAATATCCTCAACAGTTTATCATCTGTACTATCTGGAAAACCTTTTCCATCCGTATTTGAAGTAATTACATAGATGCTTCCATCCGGGCCTTGTACCACATCACGAACACGTCCAATGCCGCTAAGGATTGATTTTTGGGAACTTAGTCCCTTCTCAAAATCTAGTTGGTAAAGATTAGCAGATCTCATTGAAGCCATTATGAACGGAAATTCAAAGTTAAATTTATCCCCGGAGTAAAACATAATGCCTCCTGGTTCTATGCTTGGATCATAACAAAGAATGGCATTTTCAAATTTTGCGTCACCAGAACATTGTTGTTCAGGCCATCCATAGTTTTTCCCTGCATGGACTAGGTTAATTTCATCATTTTTTTCGGGTCCAAATTCTGCAACATACAAATTCCCATCAGCATCCCAAGTCATTCCTTGAGGGTTTCTGAATCCCAATGCATACACAGGCGAATTAGAAAAGGGGTTATCATCTGGTATGGTGCCATCGTCGTTTAGTCTCAGAATTTTTCCGGATAAAGAATCAAGGTTTTGAGGAAGATGCGAGGAATCAGACACAGTTCCTGTTCCCACATACAACTTTCCATCAGGTCCAAATTTGATAAAGCCGCCATTACTAAAGGAAGACCCAGGAATCTTATCAAATATGGTTTGAGCGTATTGTAGCCTGTTTTTAGATTCAGTAATTCTTAGTATCTTGTTCCACAGAGTTCCATTTTCATCATAAGTCAGAAACACATAGACGAAATGATTATTAGAAAAATCAGGATGCAGTGCAATTCCTAGCAATCCACCATCAAATACATTGGCAGATCTTAATGATGCCAACGGTGATTCTAACAGTACGTTATCTTGGATAACTCTGATAAGTCCATCTTTCTCTGTAACAAAGATTCTATCATCAGAAACAGCAATTGCGCGAGGTTTGTCAAGATTTTCAGCCATGATGGTTACAAAGTCACTTTTAGTGTTTGAATGAGGTTCAGGTAATGAAATTGGATCTGATGGCGAAGTTAAGACAAGTACCGAGAAAACTACAGAGATTGCAATTGCAATGATTTGAATTTTCTTATCCATGAAAATACAATCTTTTGAAATCATATTAATTACTTTCAAGAATTTGATAAAGCGTATATACGGCTGAACTTCATTTATGTTCAGCGGGGTGGGGAAGCCAGACTGATTAGGGCTAAGTCATCCCGGCGGGCTCATAACCCGCAGTTCAGTAGTTCAAATCTACTCCCCGCTACTTAATTTTCATAAACGCAAAACCACGGAAGAGATTTGTCGAATTTTGTGGCCTTGTTAACCGTTCCAATTCGTTGTAAAGGCCTTGTAAGATGTCGATGTGCAGATACTTTTGGAAGGTATAGTTGCTTTTTGATTTTTCGTGGAATTTCAATTGTCACTTTTTCAGAGTATTTGTTCCCACATCTAATACACTCAAATCCTTGGTTATAGCCTTTTGATTTCATTCTCTTATTACATTTTTTACAAAGAGGGTTTGATTGGACAATATTTTTTTTAAGATTGATGATGTCAAGAAATTCTAAATTTATTATTCGTGGGAAGTTTTTTGAAGCCTTTCTAACTCCACCGCCTACACAAATTTCATCTCCCGTTATCAAATTTGAAGCATCAGTTGAAATCCCTGTTGGCTTGTAAACAGCGCACCAGAATTCATGATTTTTAGAAAGAATTTTGAAAAAAACATGACCGCCTTTGACAATTTTTGGCGAATTTGACACAATTCCAGTAATCCTTCCAGAAGCATAGGGCTTCATGTTTTCAAGATTTAATTCATTTTTCAAATGATCAGCAGTTCCCTGATTAGATTTGAAGATCATGTATCCATCTAATTTTTCATCACTTTTGAGGATCTTTGTAGCACGTATTAGGGAATCAATGTTTTCGCCCCTAACACCATAAAAAACTGGATCAGGGCCATGTGGAGTGATTAAAATGCGCCCTTTCTTTGAATCAAAACTGTTAAACGTATACGGGAAAGTTTTTTCTTGCATGATCTTTACACTTTTAGTTGAAAGCTTTCTTGCTTTTCCAAACTTTGATTTTTTTCTATAACTCAAAAGCTCCAAGGTATGATCATGAAAACTATACCCAATTGCACCAATGGCGCCAATCAATCCTTGTCCGTTACCTTGATAAAAAATTTCTAGGTTATTCTTTTTGGCAAATTTTTTTGCATTGCTTCTGTTAATTAGTTGCCATAATGCCAAATTGCTAAAACTAGCAAACTCAGATGGGATATAGTCATTCTCAAAAAATACTAATCCGGGATTTGCACCGTTTATGACATCTGAGTATTTTAAAACAAGGTTTTTAATTTGATTTTTAGTTTTTGATGGATCTTTTGTCTTAATTTTGAAGGAAACTGCCCCATTACCCCTAGTTTTCCACGGGATGTTAGGATTGAATCGAATTAGTCGTGGGAAATCAAGAAATTCAGTTTTCTGTTTTTGGAGCAAATTAACAATTTTGTAGGCTAGAAATGTAGTACACATGCCCTTTGGAGAATCAGTGTCATCAAATCCAACATTAAGAACGGTTTCTTTTTCCATAGATCATTTTCAAGACCCTGACATTTTTAGTTGTTGAGCATTCCAGTTGATTTAAATTAATAAAGTCAGGTTCCAAGCTGAATTGATAGTAATAGATGAAGAAAGAATTTTTAAAGAAATTCAGGATAAAAATCCGGCATCCGTATCACTGAATGGACCGGATGGGATTTTACCCCAAGTTCAGGAAACTGCCATAAAAATATCAAAAAAATTTGGGATCCCAGCTTATGTTTTAGCAGATACGACATGGGGAACATGTGATCTTAACACGAACGGTGCAAAAATTCTTGGTTCTGAAATTCAATTCAATATTGGACATACGATTAACACAGAATCACTAGAGAAAAATTTGGTTTTAATTGATGCATATGATGATGTGGAGTTTGACAGTGTTGCAAAGAAATGCACAGACATACTAAAGGGGAAAACAGTTTCTCTTGTTACAGATAGCCAACATTTAGCTCAAGTGGGCAAGGTGGAGAAAATTCTAACAAATGGCGGCATTACAGTTAAAATTGGAAAGGGGAAAGGACAGCTAAGGGATGGTCAAGTTTTTGGCTGTGAATTCTATCCTGCTACGGCACTAAAAAAAGAGGTGGACGCATATGTTTTTTTGGGACAAAGTAATTTTCATGCAGCAGGGATTGCACTGTCAACAAATTTACCAACTTATGTTCTAGATCCTTATTTTAATGAAGTAAGAGAAATTACAGAATTTGCACAGAAATTAAAAAAGAAGGCTACTCTTGCAATATACAAAGCATCTGAAGCAAAGACATTTGGGGTTATTGTAGGATTAAAGGAAGGGCAGTTATCCAAAGTCTTTGCTTTAAAAATCAAAAAAGAATTGGAAAAAGAAGGAAAAGAAGTTCAGCTGTTTGCGTTAACTGACATCACAAATGACAGGTTGAGAAACCTCAAGGGAATAGATGCCTTTGTTCAAGTGGCATGCCCAAGGATCTCTACGGATAATCAATTTGACAAGCCAGTTTTATCCAGTCCCCAAGCAAATGCACTGCTCAAGATTTTACGAAACGAAAGCATAGACGAATATCTAGAAATTCCACACTGGCTATAGTCAAGAAACCAGTTTTTGGCGTCTAGATGTATCAGATAATTTTTCAGGCAATTTATCTTTTATTTTAACTTCAGGTCATGATCTATGAGCAGAGTAATCTAATAAATCAAGCATCTCATTATTTTTGAAAACATCGTAAGATCATATGATTTACCAAATAACATACCAGTTATTAGAACAATCATTTCAGTTTTCCTTGCAAAAATAGCCTGTTCCTCATCAAAAATTGAATTTGTTTTTGGATCTGCTATCTAGTCAAATCATGGTTTCATCAAGATTTTTCCAAAAAGCCCATTGCCTTTGAGCATTTTTGTATGAGCCTCCGCGGCTCTCTCTAACGGATAGACAGAATCAATTATAGATCTTATTCTACCTTGAGACATCCAATAAAGACCTTGTTCTAATTCTGCTCGGGTTCCTTGAGTAGAGCCTAAAATATTGATTCCTTTAAAGAAAATATGACGTAAATCCGTTTTTGCATCATAGCCCGTAGTAGCACCAGTTGTTACAATTGTCCCTCCATAATTTAACAAGGTAAGCTCTTTATTCCAATGAGAACCACCAATGTGTTCAAAAATCACATCAACACCAGGGACATCACCATACTTAGGAATTTTTTTTGCGATTGCTCTAACTTCTTTATGCCAATCTTCTTTTCTATGATCTACCACATAGTCAGCTCCCAGATCCAATAATTTGTCTAGTTTGTCAGGACTGGCAGTGGCAATAACAGTGCACCCAAAAAGTTTTGCGATTTGAATCCCATAATTTCCAACACCGGAACTGCCACCCATAATCAAAACTAGTTGTCCAGGTTGAATTTTAGCTCTACCAACAAGCATATGCCAAGAGGTTAGCAAAGTCATAGATGCAGCTGCTGCCTGATCATATGATACTTCTTCTGGAATCTTTACAACATTGACTTCTGGCAGATGTGTAAATTCACAATAACCACCCCAAAGAGGACCTGTTTCAAAACCCCATATAGCTCGCTTTCTACAATCATATTCCCTTCCACCAGTACACGCTTTGCAAACTCTACACGACATGTTCCCATGAGAAACCACCCTATCACCAATTTTGATATTTTTTACATCACTTCCAATTGCAGTTACTTCACCTGCAGCATCAGTTCCAGAAATATGAGGCAATGGAATTGCCAATGGTTTGCCCCTCATTCCCCATATATCATCATAATTTAGTGCTGCTGCTTTCACTTTGAAAACTACTTCATGTGGTTTTGGCTCAGGTAAAGGGATGTCTTTAATTTTTAAAATTGTAGAAAAGTCATCAGTGGCAGTATATCTGTCATATATCAGAGCCTTCATGTTTTTTCTCAGGATTGTAGAGATATATGATTTACCGACTGCAGACCACAAACAATTATAATCATAAAAACAAAAATCTAACCATGTCGGAAAATGTCATATTTCCAGGTGACAAACTAGCATCTATTGAGGAATATGAGGCAGGACATAACACTTTTGATGATGGGGATATGGTTCGTGCCGCAACAATAGGAAAAACGATTCTTGACAAGGAAACACGGACAGCTAGCATCAAGAGCCCTAAAATGCTTTCAATTCCTAAAGTGGGAGACATTGTTATCGGGACAGTAGCGGCAGTTATGTCATCTATGATTGCTGTGTCAATTGATTACATAAATGGGAAGCCTACAACATCAAAAGTAGAATGCGTGTGCTCTACACGAAATATGCGAATCAGAAACGTGGCACTGGTTAACGATATAGTCACGCTAAAAATTATCAGTCATCTTAACGGTACTATTCATGCAGTAATTGATGAGCCATTTTTAGGGGTTTTATACACAAAATGTAGAAAATGTGGTGGCAGGGTGGTAACAATGCGTGATGCTATAAAATGTACCGAATGTTCATGGATTGATGAAAGAAAGCTTTCCACAAACTTTGGTAAAATTGATTTCATTAATTTGAGTGACTGAGAGATGATTCATGTTTCGTTCCAAGGTGAACGAGGAGCATACAGTGAGGCCGCAGCAAAATCATTTTTTAGTAAAGATATTCAAACTGTACCACTCGCCACATTTGCAGAAGTCTTAGAAAACACATTTAGTGGTAAAACAGAATATGCGATTTTGCCTGTGGAAAATTCATTGGAAGGAAGTGTTGGTGAAAGCTATGATTTACTGTATTCAACACATCTTAATGCAACAGGTGAGATATATCATAGAATTGAACATTGTTTAATTGGAACTGGCAAATTAGAGGAGGTCAACTCGGTTTATTCTCACCCACAAGCTTTGGGTCAATGTAGAAGATTTATTGAAGAACACAACATGAAAACAATTCCATCATATGATACTGCAGGAAGTGTAAAAATTGTAAAAGAGTTAAACAGAAAGGATTGTGCAAGCATAGCCAGTAAAGATGCAGCTGGCATATACAAAATGCCAATCATTGCAGAAAATATTGCAAATAATCTAAATAATTATACGAGATTTTTGATCCTGTCAAAGACAAACAGTGCTGAAACAGGCAAGGATAAAACATCAATAATATTTTCCATAAAACATGAACCAGGGTCATTATACAGGATTATAGCAAACTTTTACAGAAATAACGTCAATCTTACAAAAATAGAATCAAGACCAACTAAATCAAACACGTGGGAATATAACTTCTATGTAGATTTTGAAGGACATCAAAACAATCCTAAAATCTCAGAAATGTTGGAAAAAATAAAACAAGAGACATTATTCATGAAAGTTTTAGGTTCGTATCCATCTGCAAAACTAAGCTAAAATCCTTTCGGTTTTCGTAAAGTGAAACCCATACTAAAGCCAATTATTACCAATCCAGAGATAATCACCATAAGATCAAATGTAAACCATATTGGGTCAGAACTTCTAATCAAAACTCCAGTAATTAATAATTCATTAATACCAGTATTTTTAATGAGAATTTTTGTCTCACCATCTGCTTCATGAACCCAATCTAAGGATAATTCATTTTTATAAGAAGTCATGTTTGGAATTTGGAATCCAGTGCCTGGGCTTTGAAGTTTAAGATCAAAAGAATCTCCTGTGATTTTCATATGTTGTTGTGTATTTTTAGGTGCAGGGATCGTGTAAGGGATAGAATCACCAACTGCTAACGAATAATTTTCATCAATAGTAATTGTTCCAATATGCGTTATTAGCGAATAACCTCCAATTGCAATGATTGCACTGCCAACTATCAATCCAATGATAGTTCTTTTAGACATCATTACCTGAATGACTTTCAATACTGCTTAAAAAATTATCTACATTTGATCATCTGACTTTTATCAAATAACCACGGCATTATACTCTACCAAGAGAAACAACAATGTTAAGAGTTAGATCTATAAACTCCTCAAGATTTTATAAATTAAATGTCTAATAATGAATCATGGTACAGCGATATTCCCTATCTTGAGAAGGATATAGAAGAATCAGATTTTTGAGAATATAGTTTGTGTATCAAATAAATGAAAAAAGATATTGAACAGATTTTGGATTTTTGTTCAAAACCTAATGTTTTAGATACAATTATCGATTAATCATTTTTGATGTTTGTGGGAACAAAGACAACATGCACTTTCTCACATCAAAGAAACATCATGGGGTTGACTTTCAGCAAATCCTGCTCTTGACATTTTGATAAACTCTGCATTTTCTTGCATTTGAGGTATTGTATGAGCACCGCAGTAACTTAAACCAGAACGAACACCACCAGTAAGTTGTTTTAGAATGTCAGTTACAGTCCCTTTGTAAGGAACCATAGCTTCAACTCCTTCTGCAACATAATCATTAAGATCATCATCTAATGAAATTGAGCCTGTTTCTTTTGATTTCCGGCCAATAGAAGCAGCCAAAGAAGCCATTCCTCTGTAAACCTTGAATCGTTTACCGTTTTTGGTCAAAACAGTTCCAGGGGATTCATCAGTTCCTCCCAACATACTGCCTATCATGACAGACGAAGCACCAGCAGCCAAAGCTTTTGTAGCATCACCAGAGGTTCTAGTACCACCGTCAGAAATTATTGGAATACCATAATCCTTACCAATTTTTGCACAATCCATTACTGCTGTTAATTGAGGAACACCCGAGCCTGTAATTACTCTAGTTATACAAATTGAACCAGAGCCCACACCAACCTTTACTGCATCAACCCCTGCCTTAATCAGATCCTCAGCACCATGAGCAGTTGCAATATTTCCTGCAATTAACTCACAGTCAGGAAATGCTTTTTTGATATTACGAACTGTACTCATGGCGTTTTCGCTATGTCCATGTGCTATATCCACAACAAGTACATCAACGCCTGATTCTAAGAGAGATTCACTTCTTTCCAAAAAGTCACCTTTTACTCCAACCGCAGCGCCAACTAAGGGGCGTCCTTTCTTATCTTTAGACGCATTTGGAAAATCGGCATTATTGGTAATATCTTTACTTGTGATCAATCCCTTAATAATTCCGGAATCATCGACAATTGGTAATTTTTCAATTCTATGTTTGTGAAGAATTTCTTTAGATTCATCTAATGTAACACCTGGTTTTGCAGTTACAACATCTTTAGTCATAACATCTTTGATTTTTAGATGTGGATCGGCAAAAAGAAGATCCCTTTCAGTTATTATTCCAACCAATTTGGAATTAGAATCAACCACCAAAAGACCAGAGATCTCTTTATCTCCTGCATAGTCTAAAGCATCTTGAACAGATTTATCTAAATAAATAGAGTAAGGATTTTCTATCATTACGCTTCCTGAACGCTTTACTTTGAGAACTTCGTTAGATTGTTCTTTGATTGTCAAAAATCTGTGAATAATTCCTATGCCACCAGCACGAGCCATGGCCACAGCCATAGAAGATTCAGTTACTGTATCCATATTTGCGCTTACAAATGGAATGTTAATTGAGATATTTTGAGATAATTTTGTATTTAGTGAGGTTTGGCTTCTACTTGTAATATCTGAATATTTGGGTACAAGAAGAACGTCGTCAAAAGTTAAGCCTTCTTTGAATTCCAATGAAACCTTGTTAAGAAAGTAAAATATTGATTATAAGCCTTTGTATCATTTTGATAGCTGTGATGCAATCATTATTGCGTCCTTGGTGGCGCCTACATTATGAGTACGAATTATGTCAGCGCCATTAAGTACAGATACTGCCTCTGCAGCAATTGAGCCAAATAAGCGATCGGCAGGATTTGATTTTCTCAAGATATCTCCTATGAAGGATTTATTAGAAACGGAGATCAAAATTGGAAAATTTCGCTTTATAGAATTCAGATTTTTGAGAATATCCAGATCTCTTGTCACATAATTTGATTTAATTTTAGTAAAAAATGAACCTTTTCCGGTTTTTCTAAAAAACCCAATAGCAGGATCCAATACAATTCTGTCAGATGGAATGTGTGATTTTTTTGCTATTTTCAAACTTTCACTAAGAAGTTTTTTAGTAGCATAAACAGAATTTCCTAAAACAGTTTTTGAATCAAATGCACATAAAATTAATGATGGTTTGTATTCCGAAATTACTTGTTGCATTTCAATATCATATTTTAATCCTGAAATATCATTGATGATTTCAACGCCAAATTCTAAAGCATCTTTAGCAACTTTAGATCTACACGTATCAACAGAAATCGGAAGATTTGTGTAATTTTGAATTATTTTTATTGCACTTAGAATTCTTTTTGATTCAACGTTTTCTGAAACTAACGTGGACAAATAAGGGGCAGTAGACATTCCTCCAACATCGATAAAATCTGCGCCTTCATCTTCCATCTGTTTTACGGTATTTTTTATAGAAATTTTACTAGTGTTAACAGACTTTTTGAAAAATGATTCAGGGCTAGTATTCAGAATACCCATGATTCGTACAGGACAATTACTTCCAACCTGGATATTTGCTATTTTTGCCACATGGTTTATCAAAAAGTCATGCAATTTGAGTCATATGATGATTGTGGGTTGGAAAAAGAGGTATTCGGATATTTTAAAAGAATTTACATATGATGAAAAAAAAGATAGAGAATCAGCCATTATTTTAAATTCAATTTTAAAAAAATCAGATATTAATGAAAAAATTATGAATTTAGTGAAGGGTAAGACAGTTTTAGTTATTGGTTCAGGGCCATCATTATCAAGTGCCATTCCAAAATTAAAAAAGTATAAAAAATCAATAAAAATTGCTGCAGATAGCTCAATTAAACTACTAGTGGAAAATGGAATCATCCCGCATATCGTTGTAACAGATTTGGATGGTGATGAAAACACACTTGGGAGAATTGCAAGAACAAAATCCATTTTTGTGGTACATGCACATGGTGACAACATGGAAAAATTAGAATTTGTAAAAAAAATAAAAAATTGTATTGGAACAACTCAATCAATCCCTTTTGATAAAATTCATAATTTTGGAGGATTTACAGATGGTGATAGAGGGGTTTTTTTAGCGAGTCATTATAATGCAAAGAAAATTATTTTGTTTGGGATGGATTTTGGAGATCAGATAGGAAAATTTTCAAAAACAAAAAAATCAGAAAGAAAAATAAAATTAATGAAATTAAATAGAGGCAAGTCACTTTTAGAATGGCTTTCAACTATTACAAAATCCGAATTATTCACCACATCAAAGCCAATCAAAGGATTCAGAAAAATATCATACAGAGAGTTGGATGTTATAATTACCTAGAATGCATTTAATACCCAATCCTAAATTAAACAAATTATGAGGTTCTCAGAGGAACAAGTAAGGGACATTGTTGCATTAAAAGAAAGTTTGATGGATCAGATTGACAGACATCATGAATCCATAGAGATGCTTGAGAAGAACATCATAGTTTTGGATTTGTTCCTAAAGGGATCTAGTTTTACAAAAGCTTCTCAACTGGAAATTAAAGAAAATGAAGTAAAGATAGAATCCATTGAAAAGCCTGTAGAAAGATCAATTCCAATTAAAAGAGCAAATGACGGCAAGATTATTGCTAATGCATTTGTCACACCAGATCAGGTTTCCATATTGTTAGATAACGAAATTGAGATTAGTGCGGAGATTCCTCCTTTCAAATCATTTTTCTTGGACAGAATAATCGGAGAGATGAAAAAGAAGGATGTTGTTGAGGTTGAAAACGGAAAAATCCAAAAAGAGTCAGTAATCGATTATGTCATAAATAAAAATGGAATAAACATCAGAGAGATCATCATTAAAAATTACAGACAAAAAGAAAGAGTGAGTGAGTTAATCAATACCGCAGGCTGGTCATTGACACGTATGCTCGAAAATATAAACAAGTGATAATATGGACAAAATTGTAGTTTTAGATTTTGGTTCACAATATAGCCATTTGATTTGTAGGAGGATCAGGGAATTTTCTGTTTATGCAGAGCTAGTTCCTTATGACATCAGTTATGACGAGTTACAGAAACTTAATCCTGTTGGAATAATTTTTTCTGGAGGACCATCGAGTGTCTATAATTCAGACGCTCCAAACCCAGAAGGCAAAATATTTGAAATGAATTTACCATTGCTTGGAATTTGTTATGGGCACCAATTAATTGTAAACAAGTTTGGTGGGAAAGTAAAAAGAGCAAACAAAGAATATGGCTCATCTTTACTTACAATCGACAACGATGAAGATTTACTTAATGGTGTTGGCAAATCAGTTAGGGCATGGATGAGTCATGGTGACGAGGCAGAACAAATTCCAAAAGGATTTAAAGTAATTGGACACACAGAAAATGCGAAAGCAGCTGCTATCGCATCAGAAGAAAAGTCAATTTATGGAATTCAATTTCATCCTGAAGTTGTACATACAGAACAAGGTACTGAAATTCTTAAGAATTTTGTTTTGAAAGTCTGTGGAGCAAGACAAGATTGGACCATGGAAGGGTTCATAGATTCAGCTGTAGAAAAAATTTCAAGAATAGATGGCAATGTGCTTTGTGGAGTAAGCGGCGGAATTGATTCTACAGTAGTAGCATTACTTATTCATAAAGCAATTGGAAAAAGACTCAAATGTGTTTTTGTAAATAATGGTCTGTTACGATTAAATGAAGAAAAAGAAATTGAGAAAATGTTTAAGGATAATTTCAAGGTAGATTTTACATCAATCAATGCAGTGGACAAATTTCTTGAAAAACTCAAAGGAATAGAAGATCCTGAAAGAAAAAGAATGATAGTAGGAGAAGAATTTATTCATGTTTTTTCTAAATTTGCTGAAACTAATGGCCCCTTCAAATGGCTTGCTCAAGGTACGCTGTACCCAGATGTTATTGAAAGCGGAGTTTCAAAAGGCCCTGCTGCAATAATAAAATCTCATCATAACGTAGGAGGATTACCGGATTGGCTCAATTTAGAAATATTGGAACCATTAAGAGAACTATATAAAGATGAAGTAAGAAAGATTGCAAAAATTCTTGGAGTTCCAGAAAAACTTTTCATGCGACATCCATTTCCAGGTCCAGGTCTTGCTGTCAGAATAATTGGAGAAGTCACTCCAATAAAACTGAGTATTTCTAAAGTGGCAAGCAAAATTGTTGAAGATGAATTGATGGAAGCTGGTTTGTATGAAAAAGTATGGCAAGCATATGCAGCAGTAGGTGATGATAGGGCAGTGGGAGTAGTAGGAGATGAACGTCGATATGGAAATATAGTTATGATCAGAGTTGTGGATTCTGTGGATGCAATGACTGCGGATTGGACTAGATTATCACATGGATTGTTAGAAAAAATGAGCAATAGGATAACAAATGAAATTGAGGATGTCACTTGGGTCACGTATGCTATTTCAAGTAAGCCTCCAGCAACAATTGAACCCCAATAGTGGTTGTATGGAATATGAAGAAATTTGTGATGAAATTTTAAAATGTGATAAAAATATTCGTTATGTGGGGGTGTATGATTTTGGCGAATTATATGAGAAAATGAGGCCAGGATTAAAGAGCTATTTATCAATAGAAGAAACTGAAATGTCTTTATCGCAAGCGGTTTACAGATGGTCTACACGTAAAAAAACCGTAAATAAAATTGGAAAACCAATTTTTGCATTAGCAAAATATGAGAAAGTTTATCGAGTGACTGTCCCTATTGGTGGAGCAGGACTAATTTTGATAAGCATTGAATTAGATACTGATGTGAATAAAGTCGTAGATAAAATTTTGAAAATCAAAAATAAATATCACCAATAATTTATAACAATTATGGATTTTCACGTTTTTGATACACATGTAAAGGCAAAAGATGGGCATATCATGCATTTTGACGTAGTGACTGATAAAAGTGATCCAGAAAAAGCAGTTGCATTTGCGAGAGAATGGTTAAAATCAATTGGGGAGGAGTTTGCCATAGTTACTACAAATGAATGTAAGTTTTGTCACATACAATCAGTTCCAGAAGATATGGAGATCGAAATAATGATAGAGGGGTACTCCATTTCAAAAATGGAAGGGTGCCCAAATTGATGGACTGCATTGAATTCCTTTAAATTATGAGATATTCTAATAGTTGGATTTTCATGATTATAATTATGGAACTTGTTAATAGACATGTGAAAAGTAGAAAAGATCAAAGCAGGCATGCACCAAAAACCCCAGCAGAGTCACCTAGTTTATTTTTCAGAATAGGTGTATCTACCATATCTGAAAATACTTTGCTGTAAACTGATTCTTTTCCATCAGTATACAAAAAATCAATATTTGACAGACCTCCTCCTAAAACAATTGCATCTGGATCTATAATGTCAATTACATTTGCTAAACCAGACCCAAAATTTTCTATAAATTCATCTTTCCATCTTTGTCCAACATCTGTATCGACATCAAATATAATTTCTGAGAGGGTTTGGGATTTTCCAGTCATTTCAGTCCATCTTCGTTCCAGTGATGGTCCACTGATGTAAGTTTCTACACAGCCCATTTTTCCACAATAACACAGATTACCATCTTGATGTAATATGTGATGGCCCCATTCTCCTGCAATATTGTTTCTTCCAAGATGAAGTTTTTTATCAATTACAATTCCACCTCCAACGCCGGTACCCATAATCACACCAAAAACTAGGCCAAATTCTACAGCTACGCCAATTGTAGCTTCTGCCATGGTGAAACAATTGGCGTCATTTTCCATGGATATTTTTTTCCCTAGTTTATTTTCTAAATCTTCTTTTAAAGATTTTCCAATCAAACATTGTGTATTGCTATTTTTGATCAATCCAGTTTGCTTGGAGATTGTACCTGGGGTGCAAATGCCTAATGAGAAAGCAGTGACATTGGAAGAAAGATCCAAAACAAGAGATGAAAGTGAATTAATAATTTCTTGATAGTTGTTTTGAGGAGTTGGGACTCTCTTTCTTTCTAAAACATTAAGTTTTTCATCAAGTAGTATGCCTTCTATTTTAGTACCGCCTAGATCTATACCAATTTTGTACAACAGACATTTAGAAAATTTCTTACGATTAAACCTTAACTAAGAAAATTTATCCCATACCAGGCATACCGCCACTTGGGGCTCCAGATACAGAGATTACATCATCTATTCTGAGAATCATACATGCTGCTTCGGTTGCAGATTTTACAATTTGTTCTTTTACCGCAATAGGTTCTACTACATGAAGCGTCATCATATCTGCAATCTTCATGTGTCTAGCATCAATTCCAGTCCATTTATGACCTTGATTTTGTTTTGCTCTAAGATTAGCCATAGTGTCAATAGGATCCATTCCTGCGTTTTCAGCAATGGTTAGAGGAATTGTCTCTAGTGCTTCAGCATATTTTTTAATTGCAAGTTGTTCTCTACCATCAAAATTGTCAGCCCAATCTTTTAGTAATGATGCTGCATATGCTTCAGGAGCTCCTCCACCTGCAACGATTTCTGGTTTTTCAATTACATCTTTTACTACCATTAGAGAATCATGAATAGAACGATCAACTTCATCGATAACTCTCTGTGAGCCACCACGGATTAACATGGTTACAGATTGTGGATGTTTACAGCCTTCAATGAATACCCATTTATCAGATTCAACTTTTTTTTGCTGAGCTAAATCTGCAGTACCCAAATCACTTTCTGAAAGATCATCCAGATTACTAATTACACGTCCACCTGTCGCTTTAGAGAGTTTAATCATATCGCTTTCTTTAACACGGCGTACTGCCATGATACCATATTTTGCAAGATAGTGTTGCGCGATATCATCAATGCCTTTTTGGCAAATCAACACATTAGCTCCTAGATCATGTAATTTATCAACCATTGTTTTTAGCATCCTATTTTCTTCTTCTAAGAACATCTGCATCTGAGTTGGATCAGTAATTCTAATTTCTGCACTCATCTCAGTTTTTTCAATTTCTAATGCAGAGTTAATTAATGCAATTTTTGCCTTCTCAATTTTAGTAGGCATACCACTGTGAACAATCTCTTTGTCCAAGACAATCCCCTTGACAATTTGTGTGTCTTGGATTGAACCTCCCGCTTTCTTTTCTACTTTGATATTTTCAAGATCAACAAAATATTTGTCACCCTTCTTTGTCGCAATATTTAAAATTGCATCGACTATAATTTTTGATAAAGAGTCGCTATCTTCAGAAATTAATTTTGACTGCATACTTGTTGTTGCAATTTTTAGAAGAGAAGCCCTATCGTCAGGTTGTATTTTCTTTGATAACTGTGAGTAAATTTCAAGAGTTTTATCTGCTGCCGCTTGATAACCATCAATGATAGTTGAAGAGTGAACATCTTTGTTTAGTAGATCTTCTGCTCTTGCCAATAATGCACCTCCAAAAATAACAGATGAAGTTGTACCATCACCTACTTCATTGTCAACTGTTTTTGAAATTTCAACCATCATTTTAGCCGCAGGATGCTGAACATCAATTTCTTTCAAAATGGTTGCACCATCATTTGTTATAGTAACATCTCCTAAAGAATCAACGAGCATCTTATCAAGACCTCGAGGCCCCAGGCTACTTCTGACTAATTGTGCAACTAATTTTGCGGCTGCAATATTATTTTGTTGAGCATCTCTGCCCTTCTGTTGTAATGCACTCTCTTTGAGAACCAATACAGGTCCATTTGGTCCTTGTTGAATTGATGCCATTTAGATTCAGCTAAAGTTCCTCGATTCCCCCTTTTTAACATTACTTAGTTGATCGGTGTGATGTAACTACGTTTTTTCACATCGACAATTCCACTTGAGAGAATCCTAACAGATGGAAGAGCCAAAAATGGTAAGAATAATGGAATCAAATGAGGTCTAGAAAAATTGCAACCAGAATCCACAATAGAGTTATTTATTTTTTCAAAATTAGAAGATACATTTTCAAAAGAGTCTGTTGAGACGATTCCTGCAAACTGCAATGGCAAAGAAGCAACGATTTTTCCATATTTAACTACAACAAGCCCACCTTGATTCTTTATAACATGATTAGATGCTATTGCCATATCAGAATCATTTGATCCAATTACTATCAGATCATTTTCATGAAAGCTCCAAGTGGATGCAAATGCACCAATATTTGCACCAAAATTTTCAAGAAATCCAATGGTATGACGGTTTGATCCATGAATTCTGTCAAATGCTGCAACCTTCCACACATCAGAGTCTAAAGATGCAGAAACATGACCATCTACTGATTGTAGATGCGCAGAGCCTATTCTCGTAATGATTTCAGTTTCCATAAAAATAGTATTTGCAAGAATGTTTTTCTTTTTTGATTTAATGAGAAAATCATTTTTTGTGAATTTTTTTAATTTAACAGTTTTTTTGATCCATCCCGGAACGGGTTTTTTCTTGATGGGAGTAAGAATATCCCCATTAGAAACTATAAGATTACCTCCAACAAAGACTTGGCTTGGTCTGAATGATTTTAAATCATTAAAAATTAGAATATCTGCTAACTTTCCAGGGGCAATTCCACCAAGATCTTTTCCCATGTTATAATAATCAAAATTATTCTTAGATGCCATGGTTATCGCATCTATTGGTTTTAAACCAAGTTTGATTGATTCTCTTATGCAATGATCAATATGACCAAATTTTGTCATATCAAGGGGATCAAGACCATCTGAACAAAACATTAAGCGATTAAGGTAGGTTCCAGTAGATAAAATATGTGGAATGATTTCTTGTAAATCGCGTCTGATAGAGCCCTCCCTAATCATAATCCACATTCCAAGACGTAATCTCTCTAAGACTTGATCAAAATTGATTGGCTCATGACAGGAGAGTATGCCAGATGAAACATATGCATTGAGTTTTTTGTCTGCAGCACCTGCAGTATGTCCATTAATTATGCAATCACGTTCCAACATTGCTGAAAGAGATTTCATTGTTTTAGAGTCACGAAGGGTGACTTTAGTCCAAGAAAAAACTTCCCCCAAGCCAAGAACATGTGGGTGTTTTACTGCCAATTTTTCTTGTGCTAACGATAAAGAATTACTGTTGCTAAATTTTGCATCTACTGGAAGGCCACCTGGAATCACTTGGAAAATTCGTATTGGAAGATTTTCTCCAAGTTTAAGAAATTCTTGAAAACCTCTGTATCCTCCAACACTAACAACGTCTATTGGATCAGAGAACAAGGAAGTAACACCGCAGAGTAAAGCCTGCTTTGCAAATTCAGAGGGCAAAACGAATTGATCAATGTGTAAGTGAGGATCTGCAAAGCCTGGACTGACATATTTGTCATTTACATCAATTACTCTTGTTTTGGGACCAAGTGTATGTGATGCATCTGTACCGACATATGCAATTCTACCGTCAAAAATTGCAATCTGGGTTTTTGGAATTATTTCTCGAGTATATACAGATAGCAGATTACAGTTTTTCAAAACCAGATCGGCTTTTTTGTCACCCATTGCTACAGAATTTAATGAGGAGATCGAATTTGCTAGGCTCGAAGTCACGATTTTTGATTATATTTTGTACCTATTATAGATTCAATGCTTAAATTACGGTTGAGCAGGTTTTGTTGATATGAACATTCCTAAGGTGATCAGAAAGTATTGTGCAAAATGCAAGACACATACTGAGCAAAAGGTCTCCATTTACAAGGCTGGAAAAAGGCGCGGTTCTGCAAGAGGTGAACGTAGACATGCAGAACGTAAAAAGGGATATGGTGGACAGAAATTCCCAAAACTCGCAAAACCTGCCAAAGTTACAAAGAAGGTTACCCCTATAATGACATGTACTGTTTGCAAAAAGAAATACAATAAACTGGGCATTAGGATTAAGAAATTTGAGTTGATGGCAGCATGAAGAAAGATCATATTGAAATTCCGAAGCCGTCAAGCAAGTTTCAAAAAATCAATTGTAATGAATGTGGAGAAGTGCAGGTAGTTTATTCTCATGCATCAACACAAGTAGCATGTAACTCGTGTGGCAATACAATTTCACAAGCAACAGGTTCAAAAGCTCAGATGAATGGTAAAGTGTCAGGTAGTGCCGAGTAGATCATAGTCTCGTTTTGAATTTAGATTAAATGCAATTCTTTTGTCATCAAATATTACATAATCTTCATACAGGTTTTCAAACAAGGAAATTTTTTTTGAATTGACTAGAGAAATTCCAGTATAATGACAAATTTGATCATTAAACTTTACTGAATAGCCAGATTCAAGTCCAAGTGAAGTTAAAAATTTGTTAGTTATGATAACACTAGTCCAAATTTTTTTAGAATCATACTGATCAACAATTCTTTGAATAATGCATTTATCCAATAATGGTAAATCACCAGATGTAACTAAAATGTCATCGTCAATAGTTTTGAGTACTGAGTTCAGATCTTCCACATAACCAATACCAGGAGTATCAAAGATTTCAATACCATTTTCTTCTAGAAGTTTTTTTGTTTTAGGTGCATTATTACTGGTAACAGCTAAAATTTTTGAGAAACAGTTTGAATTTTTTAAGGAGTCAACTACATGAAGGATTAATGGTTTTTTGTATCTGAGTAATAGTTTTTCGTTAGATAAATTCATGCGAGTGCCTTTACCACCTGCCATTATTAGACCAATCATAATGATACAAATACCATCAAGGAAGCAAGCCTTGTCAACTCATTAGTAGCACCAAGCACATCTCCCGTTATCCCTCCAAAACTACGAGTCGACAAAGATAAAATGAATATAGTTAAAACAAAAGTCACACCAAACATTACCAGCCCAGCAGTTTCACCAATGACAATGACAGGAATGATCGTAATGATAAAAGCGGTTGTAAGTTTTTTTCTATCTTTCATAAACACCACAAAAGGTGAGTTTGAGCCTAAAGATGCAGACTTGCCTAAACTTGCCATTAACACCATTGAAAATTTTGCCAGGATTTCGCTAATTATGATTGCTTTGAACAGATCAAATCCATTAGTAAGAGAAATTGTGATTATAAGGCTAATAAAATACAAAACAATTGCAACAATGCCTGCAGACCCAATGGAGAGATCTTTCATTGCATTTAGTTTTTTATCTTTAGTTCCTTTCACCATTAATCCATCTGCAAAATCTGCTAAACCATCTGTATGATGAATTCCAGTAATAATTGCAATAGATGTTACAACTAACAAACTAACTATCAAAGAGTCCAAGAAAGAGGACAATCCAAAACCAAACAAACCTACTAAAAGTCCTATTGCAATTCCTACAATAGGAAAAAAATACATGTTTTTTGCAATATTTTCTAATGTTGCATTTGAAGATGGGATGATAGTTAGAAAAGAAAAAACAGATCCAATTTCTTTAAGCATGAATCCACCATCCAATAATTGTTAAAAGAAAGATTAAAGGAAGGCTAACCATACCAACAAAAAGTATCGAAGTAAGTTTCATTATTTTAATTGCAGAGTACACCTGCTTGTTTGTTAATGTAACTTCACCATCACCTAAATTGTAGTGATTAATTTTTTCAAATTTTGTTTCAAGGGCTCCTGCTAATGCAGCCATAGGATATCCTGCATTGAGACTTTCAGTTTTTTTGCTATCCCTAATCATTGTCCTATATGAGGCCTTCCAATTATTTTGTAGAATTGCTGCGGATACAATCATGATCAATCCTGTCAGTCTGGATGGAATGTAATTCAAGATAGTATCACATGAGGCCGTAAACCAACCAATGTTTTTGAAGATATTAGTTTTGTAACCAATCATTGAATCTGCAGTATTAATGACTCTGTATACAAATGCTCCTGGTAGTCCAAAAAGAGCAAAATAAAATAATGGTCCTGTAATACCATCTACAGTATTTTCACTAATACTTTCCAGAACTCCAGAGATGATATGATTTTTGTCCAAATTCTTAGTATTCCGCTTGACAATCATCGATAGATTTATTCTTGCCATTTCTAAATTTTCATTATCAAGAGACATCAAAACCGCTTTAGCATGATTTTCCATTCCATGTATAGCAATGGTGGTTTTCAGCAGCAATCCGCCAATTATTACAGATATAATTATTGAAACATAGTCAATTGTAATCAAAGATATGCCATATTCAAAACCTAAAATGAATAGGATGACAGTACTAGAAGTGAACACTACAACTAGAATTCCACCAAGTTTTTCCATGATAGAATCATTGTTTTTTGTAATAGGGACTAGCTTTGCAATTAATGTTCCAATCCATGCTGTTGGATGATATTTGTTTTGAGGATCACCAAATACAAAATCAAGAAAAATTGCAATTACAATAACAAGTATAGATTCAAGAATCATTTGATCAGCTTCTCAATTGATTTAATATCAATGGATGATTTGACAGTTTCTGCTAATTTGTTTAATTCATCGTCAATTTTTGAGATAGTTTGCTTGTTCCATACTATGTTTTTGGGTTTTGTATTAAGAGAGTCTTCTTCAGGTAAATTTAATTCCATTAGAGGAATAGTTCCTAAAACAGGCACATTTGTGATTTTTTTGAGTTTATCGAATCCAGGTTTTAGCATGTTAGCATCACCTCGAAATTTGTTAAATACAAATCCTTTTACAAATTTTTGATATTTTTTTTCAATAAGAGTCATGGTTCCAACAAGACTTGCAAACGAACCACCTTTATCAATATCAGACACTATCAAGACAGACGCGTTTGCTTTTTGAGCAGTTCTCATATTTGCAATGTCAAATTTTTGCAAGTTAATTTCAGCGGGTGATCCTGCTCCCTCTAGAAGCACAAAGTCAAAATTATCCTGTAGAGTTTTCAGAGATTTCTGAACGATGTTAATTCCCTGAGTATTTACAAATTTTTTATAATAATCTTTTGCGTGCATTTTCTTGTAACGTTTTCCATTTAGATATACAACACTGATGTAATTTCCAACAGGTTTAAGCAGAATCGGATTCAAGTCTGATGTAATGTTACATCGTGCACCAATTGCTTGAATCGCTTGAGCACGTGAAATCTCAAATTCAGGCGTAATATACGCAAAATTTGACATGTTTTGAGATTTGAAGGGAGCTACGCGATAGCCTTTATCAGAGAAGATTCGGCATAGGCCTGCAACCAAGGTAGTTTTTCCAGCTCCAGACGAGGTACCTTGAATCATCAAAGACTTCATGAGAATCTCTCTAATGCCCTTACAAGTTTTAAATTATCTTTATGAGATTTAACAGCAATCCTAATATGATGATCATCCAAACCTCTAAAATTCTTGCAATCACGAATTAAGATTTTATGTTCAAGTAGTTTTTGTTGTAATTTAGTTGAGTTATGTTTTGTTTTAATTAAAATAAAATTTGTGGATGAATCATAACAATCAAATCCGGTTAAATTGGAAATTTTGTTTATCAAATAATTTAATTCTTTTTTAATAACATGGTTTGATCTTTTAAGATGAGCCTTATTTTTGAGAGCCGTATTGGCTGCATTTTGTGCTAAAGAATTCACAGTCCAAGGGATTTTTATTTTTTTTAGGATTCTAATTATTTGTTTAGGAGCTACAGCATATCCAATTCTTATTCCAGGCAATCCAAAAGATTTTGTTAATGAACGCAAAACAAAAAGATTATCATATCTTTTGACATAAGATATCACAGACTGATTAGAATCAGGAACCATTTCAATAAAGCATTCATCAACAAATACAATTGAGGATAATTTCTTTGCAGCTTTAATTATAAGCAATATTTGTCTTTTTGACAAAAGTTTTCCTGTAGGATTATTGGGATTACAAAGAAAAACACACCCTTGTTTGGGTATTTTCAAAAGAAATGAATCCAAATTTTCAGATAAATTCATGGTTTTAAAATATATGATTTTACCATTGTTTAATTTTGCCGCAGTTTCATATTCTTGAAAAGTGGGAACAGGGATCAACACTTTGGTATTTTTTGATAAAAATGCAAAACAAAAATTATAGATTATTTCGATTGCACCATTTCCAACCAGTAAATATGCCTTATCCAACTTGGTATATTTGGTTAAGCTTGAAATTACTTCTGATGAATTAAAATCAGGATATTGTTGGATATTGTCAAGATTTTTTTTAAGAGCCATTTTCACTGATTTTGGGACTCCTATTGGTGTGATATTAGAACTAAAATCTATGACATCGGATTTTATCAAATGGTCTTTTCCGCCATGAGCCACCGGAATATGTCTAAGAATGGATGATTTTGGTCGTACTTTCACAGTTCCAGATAGAATTTGCCGATTTAGTATGTTGTGGTAAATCAGAAAACGATTATTAATTGAAAGCGATGAGTTATTAGATTATGGGTAAGAAAAGAGTTGCAATTATTGGTGTCACGGGTTCTGTAGGACAGGAATTTGTCCAATCATTAAACAATCATCCATGGTTTCAGGTAACTCAGATTGCGGCATCCGAACGTTCTGCTGGCAAAAAGTACCTTGACGCAATTAAAGATTCAAGTGGAATTGTAGCATGGGATGTCGGGGGTGAAATTCCAGAATATATCAAGGATATGACAGTCAAATCAATTGATGAGTTAGATGTTTCTCAATTAGACTTGGTATTTTCTGCGGTAGAATCTGAAGCAGCGAGAAACATTGAAACAAAAATGGCGGCAGATCTACCAGTAATTTCAACTAGTTCGGCTTACAGATATGAAGAAGATGTGCCCATACTCATTCCAGGTATTAATGATGAACAAACAGAACTACTTGAAATTCAAAAGAAAAATAGAAATTGGAAGGGTTGGGTTGCACCATTACCAAACTGTACTACTACAGGTCTAGCAATTACATTAAAACCATTACTTGAAAAGTTTGGAGCAAAGAGAGTAATGATGACTTCAATGCAGGCGATATCAGGTGGTGGAAAATCAGGAGTATCAGCAATGGGAATTACAGACAACATAATTCCGTATATCCCAAAAGAAGAAGGAAAAGTCAGGATGGAGACAAGAAAAATTTTAGGCAAACTGAAAGATGGAAAAATAGAAGATGCAGACATTAGAATTAGCTGTACTTGTACTAGAGTACCTGTGTTAGACGGGCACACGGAATCTGTTTTTGTTGAAACAACTAAACAAATAGATCCTGCAAAAGCAAAAGAAATCTACAATCAGTGTAACAAAGATATTTCCGTGTTAGGATTACCATCAGCTCCTGAAAACTACTATGCATTTCACGAAGATCCTACAAGACCTCAACCAAGGATGGAAAGAACTGTTGGTGACGGAATGACTACAACAATTGGGAGAGTTGAAAAGGAAGAACTGTTTGACAACGGACTCAAATACATGTTATTTTCACACAACAAAAAAATGGGTTCAGCAAAAGGAGCAGTTTTGTTAGCTGAGATGTTGTACAAAAAAGGCAAGATTTAGATTATTTATTGCAATTTTTTTAATAATAACTTTATAAGATCCAGAAATCTAGATCGGTTCAGGTGTTTTAGACGGTAAAAGTTGATGACTTGGATTTACAAATTTTATCAGAATTATCTGAAGATGCATCAATTTCAGTTCCTCGTTTATCGAAAAAAATCAATATCAACTCATCTGTAGTGTATTCAAGAATCAAAAGACTAGTAAAAAGAAAATTAATTGAACGCTTTACAATTGTTGTAAACGATAACGAGCTTGGTTATACTGTTAAAGCTTTAACTGGGATTAACATGGATACAAAAAAACGTGATCATATAATTGAAGAATTATTTAAAATTGATGGAGTTCGTGAAGTGGCAGAGGTTACAGGTAGATTCGATATATTGGTAACTATGTATTCAAAATCATTAGATCAAATGCATAAATTGGTATCTGAAAAAATAGGCAGAATTGAGGGCATTCAGTCTTCAGAGTCATTTATTGAGATGAAATCACGAATGAAAGCAATGCCATATATGCCATCAAAGGGTAGCGGATAACATTGCAAAAACAAAAGTCAGAATCTCGTGTTGCAGTATATTATGAATTAACAAAGCCAAAAATTTGGTATTTGCTCGTATTCACTGCATTTGGAGCTGCGTTAACTGCATCCAACATTTACAATATTGAGGTCTCACCTGCAACTTGGGTTTTAATGTTATTTTCAGTTGCAGCAGGATCAGCTGCTGCCAATACCCTGACAAACTACCACGATAGAGATATTGATGCAATAATGGAGCGTACAAAAGATAGACCTCTCCCATCAAAGAGAATCTATCCTGCTGTAAAAGCAAGAAATTTTGGATTAGTGTTAGCTTGCATATCACTTGTTTTAGCATTTTTGATTTCATTTACCACTACGCTAGAACAAGGTGTGTGGGCAACGACATTCATCGCATTTGGATTAGTCAACAACATCATTGTTTATTCATATATCTTAAAACGAAATTCAAGAACAAATATAATTTTAGGTGGATTATGTGGGGGTTCGCCACCGATGATTGGATGGGTAGCAGTAAGCATGTCAGATTTATGGACAATGGGTCTTGCAATGGCAGGATTGGTTTTTATTTGGATACCAATGCACATTTGGGCTTTAACGTTACACTTCAAAGAAGATTACAATAAAGTAAGTGTTCCAATGCTAACAGCAGTTCAATCTGAAAAGACTTCAGCAAGAGCAATTGCAGGTTCAACGGTTGTAATGGTATTATTTTCAATTGCACCATTCTTCTTAACAACGGAAAACGGAGATAAAATGATAGGTGACGTATATCTCTTGACAGCAATTGCAGCAGGAGTATTAATGATAGGATTATCAATATGGGTGATTGTCAAACCAATGGAAAAAGCAGCATGGACTTTGTTTAAATTTTCTAGTCCTTATTTGGCAGTATTGTTTATTGCCTTAATGATAGATTCTGCATTATAAAATACTGCTATCATCATCAAGACTGTTAAGTTCTTTAGTGATTTTATAGTGCTTTTCTACTAAGAATTCAAGTTCATTTTTTAAACTTGTAGAGATCCATTTTGAATTAATAAGTGACAGTAATTTTACAACAATATTCCATTGGATGCTATTTTGCTCATCAATTAGTTCCAGAAATCGTTTTCCTTTATCATCAGTCATGGTTTTTCGACATATTGCAATCATAAAAAGTTAGCAACCATTATTTCAAAGTTTTATTAACAGATTATGACTGGCAAACATATTGAAGTGCAGTATTTCAGAGTGTAAAGAAAAGGCAATAGAAACGGTAAAAATTGGTTTTAGAGAGACCAGAAATTTATGCATAAATCACTATAAATTGTTTAAAAGTAAAGATGAAAAACATGCACCCAGTTTTTATAAAGCATCCGAGTTTTAGCAAGACGTTTGTTTGTTTCAAGCCTTAAAACGATTGAAAGATTTAACATCTACTATTTTTAAACTAGAATATGGCGGCCAAGAAAAAGAGAGTAATTACGAATAAACCAGATAAAATAAACGCTAAACCAAAGAAACAGTCTAAATCTTCGTCAGATAAACCAGAGTTTGAAAAGGCTTGGAGAGATTACAATTCAGCACTAAATGGATGGAAGGAGTCCTTGGCACAGTGGCAAAAGGCTACAAACGAGACTTTGATGACATACCATGATGCATGTCAAAAAGCTATTGAATCTGATGCTGAATTATTAAAAAAAGTTAGTTCAAGTTGGGAGAACACATGGAAAGAAATTGGTCCTGAATACATCAAACAACAGACCAAGATGATTGAAAATATTTTTAAAGAAACCAATATAGAATCAATAAAAAAATTCAATGAGCAGTGGGAAAAATTCCTTAAGACATCAGGAGACGATTCCATAATGGCATATCAAGAAGCAATTAAAAGATTCAATCAGGTTTGGAAAACAGAGCAGACACAATCCCATAAGATTCTAGAATAAAACATTATTTTTCAATTAAGACTTTGTTGTGATAAATAGAATGTATTTATCTATGTTACTCCTATTTTTCATATTCTTCCTCCAGTACATACAAAACTAATTCACAGAATCTAAAATTAGTCTACACTAGAGTTTGTTACTGAACTAATCCTTTTTTAAAAATCATGATAGTTTTCTGAAATAATACTAAACCTGAAGATATCTATAAACAGTTTAGGATCTATGTAATTTTCCTTCGTATATAATAAGACAAGTTATTCTTCAGATACAGTTGTTAAACGATCTGTCAGTTTACTTTTTGTAATTCCTTGATCAGTATCTTTATGTCTGATTGCAATGGAGATTAAATGGTCAGAAGCACGTCTAACTCCGGAAATTTAGTCAGCCCATTTATCCATATAAAAAATAATGACTAGGGTTTAGCATGTAAGCGATATTAAAAAATAAGATTATAATTGGTTTGTTAGTAACAATATCAATGGAGATTTCTGTAGAACCATGGAAAAAATTGATCATTCACGAGGTTATTGAATATAAATTTGAGGATTGGGTAAAACAAATTGCGTTTAGTACAAGATCGTCTGGAGGAGGCATTCCAACTATGCAATGGACCAATGGGATTGTCTTTTCGCCAGCAAATTTTCCAACAACTAATATCACTGTGGAGGAACAATTGAAAGGAATTTTGCATTGGTCTTCAGTATCATTTGCAATTAAGGAGAAATTTGAGAATCAAATTGTAAAAGAAAACGCAACCATAAATTTAGTTGATGTAAGCGTAAATGAGATTTTTAAGAAGCTAGCAACTAGTTTGAAAACACAGTCAAAATATGCGAACATTGAGTCTGACAAAAACTAATGAGCATCGAAGAAAATATTAAAAATTGTGAAATTTGTTTAAAGAGAATCAGGCAATATGATCCTGATCCACACTATGTGAGTTATTTTTTTAACGAATACATTATTTCTGTAAGAAATATGTTAAATGGAATTTTAGAGGAAGCGAGTAGAGATTTTGGATTATTTATTTCGCAGAACATTTCAAAGGAAATTTTTCTAGAGAAAGTAAAAATGAGAAACGATGAAAGGGCCACAAAATTCATAGAATGGTATGTTATGAGATTGGAAAAAGAACATGAATGCCGGTATCCAAATTTTATTCAAAAAGCATGTGAGTTTCAGAATAAATTCAAAAGATTACCCAAAATCAAAATTATGATCAGTGCATCAGATAGATATGAGGATGACATCAATCAACAAATCAAAGTTAACTTGAGTCATGAGAAATTACGTTCAAGAGAAGAATTGAATATTGAGGTTAGGAGGCAATTGCCAATATTTTTAGAAGTTATAAATTATAAAAGACGTAAAGAAAATGAACCCAAAGTAGAGGAAAACCAGGTACATGTATCTACATTTTTAGATATTGGCAACCAAAGCGATATTGAAATTATACATGCATCAGAGATTTACGTTTCAGTTATGAGAAGATTAGTTAAAGAAGCAAGAGAGCAAATTAAAGAGCTTATTATGCATAACTGAAATAAGACTTCATTGCAATTTAGGAATAAAAAAGAAAGTTGTTCTCTCAATTCTATAAATCATTGAGATTTTGGCCACATGGAACTCCATGTCTCGGCAAATTTTTTCATCATTTCACCATAAGCATTCATTTGTTCCAACCCGGATGAACTAAGAGCTTTTTGCCAATTTTCTCCAAATACTTTGAAAGAATTTATTCCCACTTCGTTCATTGCTTTTTGCCAATTTTCTCCAAATGTTTTCATGGTTTCAGCACTAGATTCAGCAGTAGCTTTTTCCCATACTTGATTGAATTTGGCTTGCATATCACTACTTGATTTTTGAATTTGCTCAAAAAGCGATTTCCAGTTTTCAAGAGACTTGGTGTACTCTTGCCATAATGAATCCCATTCATTGTTTTTGTCATGTTCTGACATTAACTAAAGATAATTTTTGTGATTCTTAAATGGATCTATGAAAATCAGACGTTATTTCCGACTATTTTGTAATCGTTTCTCCATTCTTATTTTACCCTCTTCAAATTTGATTCTATCATCATCTGTTTTTAGAGATAGTTTAGGAACAGCCGTAGGTTTCCCATTTTTATCAAGGGATACAAATGTGACAAAAGCAGTTCCAGTAACCGTTCTTATTCCAGTCACTATATCTTCAGCTTCAACTTTGACTTCAATTTCCATTGATGAGTTGTGTACGTAATTGATTCTAGCATTTAGTATAAGCACATTTCCGACAAAAACAGGTTTTAAAAAGTTCACACTATCCATAGAAACGGTGACTGCATTTGATTGTGAATGTCTCTGAGCCACAATTCCAGCAACCATATCAATATGTTTTAAAATTTCTCCACCAAATACATTTCCTGCAGGATTTGCATCTGAAGGAAACATTCGAACAATTACTTCTGCATGTGATTCAAATGGACTTTTTTCATTAGTCGAATTTGCTGAGGACATTTTTAATCACTAATGACTTTAAATTCATCCAATTTAATTTAAACAGGCTGATTTTGATTATTTTAAGTATTTTTCTAGTTTGATTTTATCAATTTTTGGAATTTTTGCTAATTCAAATCCCTCTGAGCGCTTAGATAAAGAACGTGTTGCATCAATACCCATTTTTGCAGTTCGCAATTTTTGTTGATCGCTTGAAGGATCAAGACTAGAGCCACGAACATTTTTTAGAATTGTTAGATCTTTATCTGCTTGGAATCTTGTAGCCATTGCATATTCTACTGATTCGGCATTATTAAGATCAATATCCTCATCAACTATAGTTACTTGTTTGAGCGAGCGGTGCGATTCAAATGTTTTTTTAATTATTTTTTTAGGATCAGATTCTCTTTTCTTTTTAATTTGGACCACAGCATGTAACCAGTTACAACCACCATTAGTCATTGAAACTTGTGATATATGAGGAAAGGCCTTCTTTAATTCCCCATTTAGCTTAGATTCAATCGGCATTCCCATAAGTAATCTATGTTCAGAATAACCAGATAAGACATCATGAAAAATAGGATTATTTCTATAATAGAGGTTCTCAAGTTCAAAAACAGGTTGAGTTCTTTTATGATCATACGTTTGAAGCATTTCAACCATCCATTCAGGATGAGTTTTATCTTGAAGAATTTTTCCTTCCATGACAATTTCAGAACCTGACGGCACGCTTAGTCCTGTAAAAGGAAGTTTTGTTAATGTTAATTTTCCACCCAACAGCGAATTTGCAATATCAATTTCATCTTTACCCCATTCATCTTGATATGCTCCAGCAATAGAAATTGCAGGGTGAACTCCCACTGTAATTGCAATTTTTAAATCTTCATGATGGTCCTTTGCATCAGTAAAACATCTGTGTAGATGACGACCTTCAACCATTCTAATTGAAAAGTGAGTGTTGTCTATTGGCATTAATCTGTGAAATGATAAATTTTGCTTTCCAGTTTCAGGATTTTTAACATATGCTATTGAGGATGTGATAAATGGACCAGATTCCTTCTCAAAATGAGTAACGATAGGCATAGAAAACAAATTTTTGGTTTTGTTTTCTAGAAATTTTCCCGAAGTGATTATTTTTGGTTTTTTAGCATTTTTGATTGCTGAAATAATTTTTTCATGAATATTGGTTTCCGAACCTCCAACCGCAAGAGCGAATCTTTTTCTTGTTCCAATTAAATTAGAAACTAAGCTGAAATTACTCTCATATATGTTTTCAAATAATACAGCATAAGAACCATCTACTTTAGCAGTAATTCCTGCAATTTCAAATTTTGTGGAAACCCTAGTTTTTATAATTTTAAGATCTTTGGTTTTTTTAATTTGAGAAATGAAATTTCTTAAATCACTCATTCTCTATTATCTCCATAATTTCAAACATTAAGGCTTTTGCAATGTTTGGTTCTAGCTCTTTTTGAACAAAGGTGGAGACAATGGCAATTCCTTTTATTCGTACACTTATGCGTTCAGCAACTAATTTTAGAAAAAGAGATTCAGTTCTTGAGGGAATAATAGTAGTTGTGATTGGAGTTGGTCCAGTTGCTAAGGAAATAACCATAGAGCCTATTTTATTAGAGCCCTCTGTTACAGAAACAAAATATCCATTTTCAAATTGTTGAATATTTAAAGAAAAAGTTCGATTCTCCAAATGCAAGATTTTTGGGCGAAACCCATTTGAAGAATCCAATATCGTATGAACAAATATTATGCTTTTATTGCTATTGATTCATTTGTTTGCAAGGCTTCAACTTCGGAATTGGGTTTCTTTTTACAGTTCTTTTCGTGTTTGTCTGCAAAAACAAATAATTTTTCACAATATCTGCATGAAGTTTTTTCTTTGGCCTTTGTTGTTTTGGCCTTT
>JAGQHE010000093.1 GCA_020431995.1 Candidatus Nitrosopumilus sp. | reverse complement strand
TCTTCAGAAAAAGGTTGAAGAGATCACCCAAATGGGAAAAGAACCAATTATTGCAGTAATTGAGAGACGTGGTGAAGTAATCTATTATAAAATTAATAGGATGAACTTCAATGAGAACAAGTCTGGACTAGATGAGCCGCTGGATATCTAATCTTTCATTATCCACTCTGATGAGTATTTTAGAAGGTTGTTTTTTTCTGCATACGTAAAATCATACACTTCGACATATTTTGTTCTGTTCTGCCAAAGATCTTCAAAATCTCTCATCTTTCTTTCGACACGTGATTGATCATTCCATGACGTGAAAACATCGACTGATTCAAAATCCCTTGTCTGAGTTGGCACGGTTCCCCTTGATGTTCCAGTAAATGCAACTGCGTGATCATGTTCGTCTCTAAAAATCCCTATCCTTTCTGAGAATGAATCTGATATCTGCTCCGAATTTGGAATTGCAATTTTTATCTCTACTTGCCCATTATCTATGATGGTCTTGATTTTGCTTATCTTGGAATCTTTGATTAGTTTGCTGTTGAGTACTCTTATCTCTTTTTCCGAAAAGAGTTTTGTGAGCAAAGTCAGTTCTGATGCTCTGAATCTGTGGCCTGTCACCATCCTTAATTTTGCCTTGCCTTCGGCAAAATTGTCAAATGCCATGGATATCCTCGCTAGTGTATGGATTGACAAAAAATCAACACATCTGTCGTACTCGATGCAGTTGCTTAGGCAAGGAAGGAAAAACTCCACAACAATATCGTCTCTGTCTGACCTGTATTCTTCCTTAAGATCGAGCTCTCTTAATCCCAACAAAACATTCTGCTGATTTAGATATTTAAAGAAACATTTTTGTAACTTCAAATGCTCCCATCGGGATTTGAACCCGAGTCTTTGGCTTGAGAAGCCAAAATGCTTAACCGGACTACACTATGGGAGCTTGTTAAAAATAAATCCAATCTTAATTTAAAGGAAATGCTTTGAATGAACTTGTGAAACTTTGTAAGTTGATTCCTTTATAGAAAAACATCACACATAACTTTCATGGATGTTGAGAAATTTGTCGAAGAACATGGATTGTCAGAATTCCCGATTGGATTGGCAGGCTGCCAAGTCTCTGATTTTCATTTTGATTCCTGTGATTATGATGTTGTTGTATTTGATGAAAAGCCAGAATCTGAAAAAATCGTCAAATTTGAGAATAATTTTGTTATGATTCACCATGCCTCCTTGTCTGAAACCCAATCAAAAAAACTGCTCCAATATGACAATCTTCGAATCGTCCGTGATGAATCATGGGATTTACGAATGCTGCTTTCTAAAATTAGAGAAAAACGCTCTTCATTGTTCCTGGATTTTGCAAAAAACTGCTTGATTGAATCTCTGTTCTGTTGTCAAAAAACTAAAGAATCTATCAGAACGTCAGACGCATTTGCTCCTTGTTGGCAAAAATGCGCTGCTTATTATTTGGCTGATGCGATATCTGCAATCAATCATCAAAGATCAAGCCCTTCGCACATGCTTGACTCTCTTCGAAAACTAAAAAAAACACGCATCAATAAGAATATCGCCACGGTCACCCAGACAATTGGAATTGAGAGATCTGTACCTACACTACTTGAACGCATGCTCAAGTCCACGATCGGTTTTTCAGATCTGATTGAAAAAAATAACCATTCTCAAATCATTCGACAAAAACATGACTTCTTTGTAAGAAATTCAATGCTTTCTGATTGCTATTTTTATCTTGGCTATACCAATAAGGAAAACTTTCTAAAAATTAAGGGCAGTTTAAGTCAAAGGCAAGACCTTATCTATCTGCTAAAGGTTGCCTTTGACATAGAATCTGATGAAAATCTTTTGGAACAGCAATCAGAAACTGTGCAAAAATCAGCAAATTCAATTCTTGAGATTATCTCAAGTGCCTGACATTCTATACTTGTGTACTAACCTTTTAAAAGAAGTAAGATTACTGGTTTATCATGGTAGATCAAGCATGTGGATGCGAAGCAGCCAGCGGAGATCCAGATTATTCGTGCGATTGCGCAATGCAAGGTCATTGTATATGCAGTGCCGATTGCAAATGTTCAACAAGTGTTTGTAAAGAAGCTGTCGGACAACTATAACTCGATAGTAACTTTAAAACTATTTTTTTATTTTTGATTAATCTTCGTCTTGCTCCAAGCCCCATGATTTTACTAGATCTTTCTGGAACTTGTCTGCCTGCTTACCGTCTAGTGCAAATCCGCAGTTTTTGTGTGTGGGTACCACGGCCATTCCATCCAGTTTGAATTCAACCTCGAACAAATGGACTTTTGAACATTCACACATTTCTGGAATTTCTTTACATTTTCCTCTATATTTGCTTATTTGAGTAGAATTCATAACCTGCTTTTGGAACTTTTTCAGATTTGAACAACGTTTAACTATCTGTTTTTCTATTTTTTTATAGGTTGAAAGCAATTTTACTATTTCTTGTACTCGCTGTGTTTCTTTTTGGATCTTTAGTGTCCCATTCGGCGTTTGCCCAATTCTCATCTGCTGGCGGTGTTGATAAGGAAGGATCCTGGTATGCTGGTGAGGGACTCAAACAAGGAGATTTCTTTTCTTACAGCATGTGCCATGTGGACTACAAGGAATGTGCAAATTTTGAAATGGATATGTGGATTAAAGGTGATAAACAAGTTGGAAGTGAAACCAAATGGTTGGCTGAGGTAGTCGTTTATGATGGCTCCAAAATAGTCGTCGGAGAAATGGAATTAGGAAAAATCGCACCCGAGCCAACAGGCGGTAGCATAGAGCTAGGCGTCTATCGTGGAGCATTCAAATCTTCAATATCTTGGCTCTCTGCATTTGCAACATCTGATGACAGCTCTGGCGGAAAAGGTCCAAAAGAATTCAAAGCTGCATCATGGGGGAAAATAGGCAATATTGGAGGTGAGCAAGTCATCCCAAGAGCAATTGAAACGGTTACTGTTCCTGCAGGCACATGGGAAACTGTTCAAGTGGGGTGGAAAACTGGCGGTGTGACAAGCAAAGTCTGGATAGTAGATGGTTTCCCATTTCCAATAAAAGCTAAAACTTACACACACGTATCAGAAGGGATACCTCCGACAGAATATGAATTTAAATTATTAGACTACAAAGAACATGTCCAAGAGAGCCCTTTCAAGGGAATCATCTCAACCTCGGACGAGTTTGCAGCAGCAGGATGTGAAACTGATTTTGAAAAATCAGTCAGCATAAAAAAACCTACCCACAACTTTGATTACCAAGTACACATCTTTTATGGTCCTGAAGATCCAATCGTGGGCTGTGAGATGGAGTGGCTTATCAGTTTTATCAGCAAATACGACGATACCGAATTCTTGAATCAGGTTCAGTTTGATTTTCTTACTGTTGATGAAAAACTGACTCCGCTTAGATCCATTGCACAAGAAGAAGGCAGACAATTCCTTTACTCCCCATCTGGACAACACATTGTAGATATGATTGTAAAAGAAAGACCTGGAACTGCGCATTATGTGATCTGGATCTATGGGTTGGCTCCTGAAGGAATTGCACCATCTGGGGCTGCAGATTATCTGGAAATAGAAGTTCCAATATATGGTCCTGATGGCGTGTCTCCTGCGCAAGAAATCCCATCTTGGATTAAGAACAACGCTGGCTGGTGGGCTGACGGTGCAATTGACGATAATTCGTTTGTGCAAGGGATTCAGTTCCTGATCAAAGAAGGAATAATGAAAATACCTCCTACCACTCAAGGCTCTGGAGGAACCACAAATGACATTCCGTCTTGGGTGAAGAACAACGCTGGCTGGTGGGCTGACGGTTCTATTGGGGATTCTGATTTCATCCTAGGAATTCAGTTCCTGATCAAAGAAGGAATAATGAAAGTTCCTCAAAACACTCAAACCAAAAGTCCAAGTGGCTATCAGCCACAATCTTTGTTTGATTGAAAAATATGATGTCTTACATTCAAATTGCTAGTCCGTATTAAAATAGCGAATCAATATGGTGGGTTTTTTCAAACAACCAAAGCGTCATCTCAAAAAATTACTTAAAGATGGTGAATATGATGAAGCAGTTGCCTTTGGAAAGAATCTGGAGTCTGAATATTCAGATGATCCTGATTTCATGTTTATCATGGGCAGTATCTTCTTTATAGTGGATGATCCAAAAAAAGCGCTGCCCTATTTTGAAAAAGCTTTTCAGCTAAATAGCAACGACGTGGAGACTCTTACTCTAAAAACCAACGTTCACCTGGCTTTGGAACAAAAAGACGAGGCCATTGGCTGCTGTAGGCATATCTTAAAACTCCAGCCTGACAACTCTGAGGCACAAAAGCTCTTGGATGATCTTGAGCTTCTCTAATTCATCAGGATCTACTTTCTCTTCATTTCATACGCATTTTCCATCAGCCAATCACAAAATTCTGTGACTTTCTCATCAAATTCTGTCCAAATATGTACTGAGTGAGGCAGGATGTCTATTTTCCAATTCTTTGTGTAGACCCTTACCCCCTCTTTGTTTTCATACATGTATGCATCTTCTGTCTGGACATCTCCAAGAATCTCTCTCGCTTTTTGTTTGATGATCTCCCTGTCTATTGGAAATCTCTTTCGATCATAGTCTACGATTAAGCTCAGATCTCTTTTTCCATACATGTCAAATTCTTCAATTCGTCCTTCTTTTGGAAAGTTTACGATTAATTTGATGTTGTATTTTCTTCCGACCTCTTTTCCAATTTCTACAATTCTTGAATATCCTGTAGCTGGATTTTTCTTTAGAAGAAAGATGATCTGCGCCAAATCTTTCTTCAATTGATTCTGAAGATCAGTTACAATTTCTGAAAACATCATGATTTCACTTTGAATAATTCCTATTATAACCATTAAATTCATCACAAGATTGGTTTTTTTAGAACTTGGATTGATTCAGAATATGGCAATGCCGATGGATTATGACGGGATGAGAACCGATGATGGATCTGAGAGGACTGACAACGTGGATGAGTATCGACGAACGTGCATGGATTTCATTGAAGACATCTCACATGATTATGAGGCATGGGTAGACTATTACAAATTGCCTGAGGACGAAGATAAGAGAAGGCGTGCAGGCATCAGAGCCACCATTGCAAGAACCAATGAGTGGATAGCAAAGGTCGCACAATCCATCAAGGCAGTAGATGTTGTCATGAATGATGGGATTCAAAAGATGGCAGAATCCACTGCTGGAAAGCCCCTTGAGATTGGAGTTTTTGTCAATCACAAATCTGGTTACACTGAAACCCATCCTGGAGTAATTGATGTAAACGTCAAAGGGGCAGGAAGAAACGGAAGACATGTGAAGCTTGGGTTTCATTTTAAAGATGATCGATTCCGAATAGAATCAACTTGTGGTGCATATTTGGATGAAACTGGCTTGCCTGTGCAGGAATTTGATATGATGGATATCCATCTGCGTCTTCATGCAGAAAATGGCAAACCTCGTGACGTCATCTCATTTACTGTGACAATCAGTGAGGTTGAAAATGGTGTTGAATTTGATAGAAGAGGAGTGTCTACTATAGTGCACCTGGTATGATTTAACGTAGACCCGCTTCATCAATATACTCGATCAGTTTTCCTGTATTTTCGAACTTTAATGAATTGATTTCTTTCAAATCACTCATGGAGTTCATCTTCAGATATCCTTCTGACGCAGTGTATAACACGTCCTCTATGTAGAATGTCCTTGCGCCACCCATGCCGTAATAACGCGAGTCGCTATCCGAATGGGTGATTATGCCTTTAAGATCAAACCCGTCAATGTTGTCCAAATCATACACGTAGAACCCACTCCAGCGATTGTAATCTGGAGCAAACATCTTGGAGCTTGCACCCTCGCTAAGATTCTTGGCATCGCCTGTGATTGGAATTGAGATGATACCTCTTGTCTTGTCAAAAAAGAATGCCTTGTGATCGTACAATGATTCTGAGTATGTGGAACTGTCTCCGATAATCACATCATCTATTACTTTTGGATTGCTGACATCTGCAACATTAAACAACGCAATCTTGATTCCTAGCTGCTGAACTCGTCCCTCTTCAATTTCTTTTGTGTCTCTGCCTATGCCAATAATGTGCTCGTTGTCATATGGATGCAGATAATTTGAAAATCCTGGGATCTTTAACTCTCCTAGTATCTTTGGGGTATCAGTGGATAAGTCTATCACAAAAAACGGATCGACTTGTTGAAATGTTACCAAATACAATCGCTCCCCAATAAACCTGGCTGAATACACGCTCTCATCTGGAGTGATCTGGTCCAAACTTCCTACGATGTTGAGCTGCCCGTCTAAGACGTAAACCGCATTTGCGCGCACCATTCCTTGGTACTGCGTATAGTATTCGGTGGTGGTTACAACCCTAAATCTGTCTCCGCTCTGATCCATGGAAAACTGGTTTAGCAGTCTTCCAGGAATCGAGCCTTTTGCTACATATTTTATCTTGTCCTCGTTAATTGATATCTTGTGAATGATCGTTTTGTTTGTCTCCTCCTGAATTTTTGCATCATATTCGTTTAATGCCTCCTTGATCTTCTCAAACAGTTTCTCTTTTTCATTTTTGTCCATCTCATTGTATGACTTTTGCATTAGTTCTGAAATTTTTACCCACTGTGTGGACGAACTGATTGACGGATCGTCTTGTATTGCCTTGATCTTTTCTTGGATGTCGCTTGGCAGCAATGGAACTATTATGTCAAAAAATCTGTCTCTTGATGAGTTCTCATAAAACCCAAATGGCATGCTTTGCTGGTATGTGAGGTAAAAGTTGTCCTCTGAAACATAAATGGTTCCGGTATGTCCCATTAGGAATGTCTCTGAACTGATTGTGTCTCCGAATGTGTCTATTGCAGTTAGCGTGTTGAAGTTTGAAAACTGATCCATGTTGTCAAAGTAGAATGCTTCTGGAGTCGTGACTCTGACTGAACCCTCCATTATCACTGGGAGTTTCGGATGCTGGTAATCGATGTTGCTGTTTGTTACAAAGTATGCGTAATTTCCAATCATCCTGGCGTCACTGAAATAGCCGTCAATCGAATAATCTTTGAGAATTCTCGGGGTCTCTTTGTCTGAGACATCTATTATCAATGCATGTGTGACCGAGCTGTATGATCTTCTTGGAACAAAGTCATATTGTGGAATAACCTCGTCATCACTTTGACCGTTGTAAAATACTATCAGCCTGTCTCCGTTTAGAAACATGTTCTGAATGTATTGAGATTCTATGTCTAATGCAATTTTGAGAACAATCTTTGCTGATTCTGCAGGATATGCATCAATAATCGAAAGTGTGTTTTGTGAAACAATGTATACGTACTTTGAATCGTTTTTGAGATAGTCTGGCTCATCTACGTTTTCAACTTGAACGTTTGTAGTCGAATACTCTGGACCGTCAGATTCTGTTTTGGCCACTGCTCCCTGAGGAAGAGATACTGCTGGTGCTGGCGCACCTGTGACATCTGATTCCATAACCGCATTGCCTGCCATCATCCTAGTTGAAAACACTCTGTCATCAAAAAACTGCCCTTCAAAAACCGTCGACGCCTTAATGATGGTTCTTAATTCTTCTTGCGAATCTATCTTTCTGATGTCCTGAGTTCCATCAAAATACCTTGAAGTTTCTTTTTCCACATAGATGATTTCAGGTGTAACTTTTTGTAAAACCTGGGATCCTTGCTCAAAACTAATGGAATACGTTATTGCCGCTGTGGCTATCACTGAGATGGCTACTATTATTGGGATTGTTATCTTTGAGTTCATTTTTTCTCTTTCCTTGTTTTTGAATGCTGGAATTTAGCGATTGTTATTCTTTGACAGCTCTGCATAAAAGGTTTAGTTAAACTGTAATTTTACCAAATAATTAGTGCTCCTTTTACAAAGACACATGCCTGTTGATATCTTTTCTGACGTGCAACTGAAATCAAAATGGACTAGGGATGATCTAATGTGACCTGAATTGTGACTCTTCTTTCTTTGGCTCTTTCTTCTCCTGGATATTTTAACTCTGAAATCTTTTCACTTAATTTTTCATCTGTTACTAATTCTGCAATTCCTGCAAATACCGTGTCTTTGTATTCTATTTGTACTTCCGGATTCTTTATTGCATTTTTGAGCCAATCTCCGTCTGGCATGTGTCTGGAAAAGTAGATCTTTCCATTATGGTTTACTGCACGTAGCATGACTGCGTGTTGCCTGCCCGTGGTTCTTCCTTTTGTAATCAGAATTGCCCTGAATAGCCTCTCCTTTATATCCATGCGTAATTTTGCCTGTCAAGTAATTTAACCTCATTGATAGAAATTTCTGATATTTGGTATGATAAGCAAATCTTTTGATGCTGTATCATGTCCATAAAACTTGAAGGAATGCCTGGAAACATAACTACTGCCGATACATTCACCGGAAAAAAGGTGATTGATAGGGAAGGAATCGAGTATGGTAAAGTCAAACACATTCACATTAATTCTGACACACTTACAGTGTCTGGGGTTACAATTCATCAGGGATTCAACAAAGATTATTTTCTTTCAGAAGATTACATTGATAAATTTTCTGAAGAAACATTGCTTCTTAGCAGGCCTCCTATTAGGACTGGGATTCCAGTAGTGGATATCGATCGTCACAAAATTGGAAAAGTAAAACGGTTGCATAGAAATCCTGATACTAATGAATTGGAATCCATTGAAGTGAGCGACGGTCTGCTGCATTCAAAGATTTTATCCAAATCCGAAATCTGGGGAATCGGAGAAAAAGTCATCTTGGGAATGACGCGAGACGCCTTCAAAAGCCTTGAATGACATCTGATCTCTTTTTTAAAATTATTTTTTGCTTAATCTGTTTTTTTGGTACAGGATTCGCAAACAGGAACCCCGTCCTGAATCGTCACATCGACATTAGATGCGTGACATTTCTGGCATAGTCCCTTCATGACTGTACTTCCTTGGCTGGTCTTTAAATTTTTTATGAGGCCTAATTGAACTAAGCAATTTATAATTGCCAATTGCGATCAAGACATTGTACTCTATCGAAACAAGGTCTCTGACAAAATCATTTGGCAATGTAATTGCGGTAAATGATGTTTCCTTCACAGTCAAAGAAGGTGAGATCTTTGGGTTCCTAGGACCTAACGGTGCGGGCAAAAGTACAACGATGATGATCCTGACTACTTTACTTAAACCCACATCCGGGCAAGCCCTGATCTCCGGATTTGACGTAATGACAAATGCAAAACAAGTTCGAGAAAATATTGGATATGTTCAACAAGAATCTACCGTGGACGAGTACCTTACTGGAAGAGAAAATCTTCTGCTGCAAGCAAAACTCAACCACATACCAAAAAAAGAAATCAACAAAAGAATTGACGATGTTTTGGAATTAATTGAATTGGCCGATAAGCAAGATCAGGCAGTTGTCACTTATTCTGGCGGGATGAGAAAGAGGCTGGATATCGCAGGAGGTCTTCTGCACCGACCTAAAGTGTTATTCCTGGATGAGCCTACAGTTGGACTTGACATACAGACTCGCAGAAAGATTTGGGAATATATCAAAAAAATCCACTCTGAATTCGACATGACTATTTTTCTTAGCACCCACTATATGGAAGAAGCAGACAATCTATGTGACAGGGTCGGAATAATCGACGGTGGGAAAATACGTATTATTGATTCCCCGGCAAACATGAAAAACGCTATGGGAAATGAGGTGATCTCAATTGTCCTTGACGAGGGCGAACGCATTTCTTTCTTATCCGAGATCAAAAAAATTGAATCTGTTAAAAAAATAAACAAAGACGGGTCTAAACTGATTCTTTTTGCCTCTAATGGAACAGAAGTGATTCCAAAAATCTTTCAAATCTCATCAAAACTTGATGTCAAAATAACTTCTATCTCGCTAACTCAGCCCACACTTGACGATGTGTTCATTTCTTATACAGGACATGAGATCCGAGATGATGACTCTGGATTTAATAGAAAACGCGAACACGCCAAGATGAAGAGGTTACGTGCATGAATACCTTGATGTATGACACGTACACGATTTTTTGGAGGGAGTTAAAGAGATACAAAAAATCACGCAGCGGAGTTTTGATTAGGCTCATCCAACCTGCAATATGGATTATTGTAATCGGAAACACTTTTTCGGGAACACAGCCGTTGATTCAGTCCGTTGGGTTTGAAGGCGAGTACATTGAGTTTATGGCACCTGGTGTGATAATACTCACTGCAATTTTTACAAGTATTTTTGGCGGCGTTAACACCTTGTGGGACAGGAGATATGGTTTCATGAATAAGGCATTGACGTCTCCGATCTCTCGTTCGGCAATCGCACTGGGAAAAATGTCTGCAATATCTCTGATTGCAGCTATGCAAGCTAGCCTGATTTTGGGAATTGCTCTTGCAATAGGCGTCTCTTTTCCAAACCCTGTGATGATTGTACCAATCATGGCAATTGTCATCCTGTTCTCGCTGGGGTTTTCGGGGATCTCTGTAATTGTTGCGGCAACTGCCAAATCCCAGGAGACCTTTTGGGGTGTGATCAATTTTCTTGGAATGCCCCTGTTTATGCTGAGCCCGGCATTGTTCCCGCTAGAGCTACTTCCTGACTGGCTTGCAGTAGTTGCAAAACTAAACCCTGTAACCTATACTGTCCTGCTAGTCCGAGAGATGATGACAGGGGTTTCTGAGGGCGGGATACCTGTGCTTCTTAGCCTAGGCATATTGGTTGCATTCGTGCTTGTAATGGTCGGACTTGCAAGCTATGTCTTTACACGTGAAGTAAACAAGCCTTTTTGAGAAAAAATTGACAAGAAATCATACAATTGTTAACTCTGATGATACTTGTAAAATTTTTACAACATCATCTGTTGCCAAGAATTGACTCTGTTGTATTGGTGTTTTCAGTAGTTTTACTTTCTGGCGCATTAACTCAGTACTCTTTTGCACTTGGTAACTATGATTTTCTATCTGAATGGGGACAGTTTGGAATCGCAAAACCAGGATACTTTTCATATCCTGAATTCATTGCAGTGGATGATGAGGGAAATTCATATGTTGGAGATTTGGGTAACAAAAGAATCCAAAAATTTTCTAGTACGGGGGAATATCTTACTCACTGGGGACAAAGCGGGACCCTTCCAGGCGAATTTCATTACCCTTCTGGAATTGCAGTCGACGATGAATTTGTTTATGTGGCAGATCATGACTTGCACAAAATTCAAAAATTCTATCTTAATGGCACATTTGCTGATCAATGGGGAAGTAAAGGAAACCGTGATGGCCAGTTCAAATACCCATATGGCGTTGCAGTTGATTCAGATGACTTTGTTTATGTTGTAGATACTGGCAACCAACGAATCCAAAAATTCACATCTGATGGAGAATTTGTCCTGTCATTTGGTACAAGCGGGATGAATCCGGGCGAATTTCTTACTGTATTGGGAATTGACATTGATGAAAAAGGAAATGTCTATGTGACCGACAAAGGAAACCGTAAGATTGAACAATTTGATTCAGACGGAAACCTGGTGAAATCACTTCCTTTCCGTGCACAAAACTATGTTTTCTCTCCTGAGGGCATAGCGGTTGACTCTGAAGGAAAAATGTTTGTTGTAAACTCTGATAATAATAAAATTCTGTATCTTGATCCTGATGACGACTTGAGTCTGAACCTCTTTGAACAGAATGGACCTTATCATGAAACCTTTGCTAGGCTTGTCGATGTTGCGATTGGGGCTAACGGTGAACTGCTGGCAGTTGATTCAGATACACACACGATAAAATCGTTTGAGACTCCTTTTTATGTTGAACCAGAAACCATTCCTACAGTTCAAACTGCCTCTGAAATAATTGAGGACTATACGTATGATAAGATCAATCCGACAATCATGCCTCCCAGCGATATGATTCTGGATGCGACTGATCTTTTTACACATGTGTCCATTGGGGAGGCAATTGCAGCTGACAGTCAAAGCGGAATCAATATAATTCTGAATGACTCTCCGGAATTCTTCTCTTTAGGTGTCAACAAAGTTACTTGGACGGCATTTGACAACGCTGGAAACTCTGCTGAAGCATATCAGACGATTACCATTAACGCATGCGGCCATGCCTATTCTGATTATAACGTGATCGTCGGTACTGACAGCGATGATTTCTTGCAAGGCATGGCTGGAAACGATCTGATCTTTGGACTAAATGGAGATGATGTGATCAGCGGTTTAGAAGGCAATGACTGTATTTTTGGTGGGGAGGGAGATGATGTTATCTATGGAAATGACGGGCATGATACCATTAATGGCAATTCAGGAAATGACATTCTTAAAGGCCAGTCTGGATTTGATGTGATTTATGGCGAATCCGGAATGGACGTGATTGACGGTGGATATGAAAATGACGCCTGTTATGATTCAGGTGACAACCTGATTGTTAATTGTGAATGAGATGTCTATATAGTCAATAGGGTGATCTTGTTTTACCGTAATCTATGATTGTTATTGGTAAATAAATTCAAGAATATGTTGTCTTAATGAGAGCAAAAATAACATCAATACTGATGATTGCAACACTTGTTGCCATCGTATCACCTAACGCAAATGCAGACTCGATGCCCGACGCACCTGATCCAAACATGCAATTTGATCTGACTGGCGCCGGTGCAACATTCCCATACCCATTAATTGATCTGTGGAGAGTTGAATACAATAATGTATACAGCAACGTAAACCTGAACTATCAGTCAATTGGAAGTGGCGGGGGAATCAAACAGCACATCGAACAAACTGTAAATTTTGCGGCATCTGACGCACCTATGAAACAAGCAGAAAGAGATCTTGCTCCTGGAACGTTACATATTCCTGAATCTATTGGAGGGGTAGTCATAGTGTATAATATTCCTGAAGTCCCAAACAAAGGACTAAAGCTAACCTCTGATGCTGTTGCTGGAATCTTTTTGGGGGAGATTACAAGATGGAATGATCCTGCAATTACTGCAGCAAATCCTGGATTGACTCTTCCTAACAAAGAAATCGTTACAGCCCACAGATCAGATGGATCAGGGACCACTTTCATCTTTACAGACTATTTGACTACTGTCAGCCCAACATGGGATGCAAAAATAGGTACTGGAAAATCTGTACCCTGGCCCAGTGGTCTTGCCGCTGCAGGAAATGAGGGTGTTGCGGGAATTGTAAAATCAACTGAGTACTCCATTGGGTATATTGAACTTGCATACGCATTTCAAACTGGAATGAATTACGCCTTTATCCAAAATGGTGACAAGACTGCGTTTATTGAGCCTACGCTAGACAGTATTTCTGCTGCATCTAGTGGGGTGGCAGACAGTCTGCCTGCAGCTGAAGACAGCTGGGTTGGCGTATCACTTGTTAATGCACCAGGCTCAAAGTCATACCCTATTGCAAGCTTCACATATCTTCTTGTGTATGATGATCTCAAACCAGTGACCAAAAACATTGCACAGGCAAAAGCTGTAGTACATATGATTTATTGGATGATAACCGATGGCCAAGATTATTCTGCAAGTTTGCTATATGTCCCACTGGCAGATAAGGTAATAGAACTTGGAAAACAAGGCTTATCCAAAATAACTTATGGTGGAGAACCTCTTTGGAGTTATCAGGCATCTGCAGCAACTGCAGACTTGGGAATTCCTGAATGGATTAGAAACAATGCAAAATGGTGGTCAGAAGGCTTGATAAGTGATCAAGAATATATCAATGGACTACAGTACCTTATACAACAAGGTATTCTCAAAGTCTAAACTCTTTTTCTTTATTTTTAATTTTCATGTTGATCGATCTGTGTCTGTATTGCTTGAATTAGTTTTTGATATCTTCTAACCGTACTGTCTAATTGACTCTGACTTGGCATGTCTGAATCGCCTGTTGTTTTTATTTTGCTGAAATATTTTTCTATATAGCATTACGGGGACTATCTGTTGCTATGTTCTATATGGAAAGAATAAAGATCCAGCTTATACTACGTTAATTCAGTTGACTATCAATGAATACAAAAAACGCAATAATGACGACGACCCTTAGCTTAGTTGCAATTCTTGCAATCGCATCTGTCTTAGGGACAAACAACGTATTTGCTGAAGACGGTAACGGGTACAAGATGGCTGACGACATCCATGCTGTCTTCACGTTTACATTCAAGGATGGTGTGGAAATCCACGAATTCCCAGTGTATGTGATGGAAGATGATTATGTGTCTAATGTCAATATCTCCCCAGGCTTTTCCGTTCAAGGCGTAGTTGACGATAAGCCTCTCTTGCACAAAGCATTAGATGAGGCATTCAAATACAAAGCAAACCCAAGCTATGAATATAATTTTCAATTGTTTGACGTAGATGTTGATTTTGTAAAAAATGATATGTCTATTAGAACAGTTGAATACCATGATTGTAAAGTTGATACATACAAAGTAGAGACACTGACTGCTACGTATGAGTCATATCTGTCAACTGCATTTGCAATAATTGATGACATTGATTTTCAGTGCAGTGGTATAAACACATCCACTGAAGAGTCCAATATCACATGGCAAACTGGTTATGTTGTAACTGAATATCCTAAAACCCCATACAAATTTGCTGAAGATGTAAGAACATTCATCACATTTGAGTTTGATCAGGGTATTGAAAAAGTAGAATTCCCGTTCTTTAAACTCAATTCAGGGTTTGAAGAAGATACTGACAACGTGATTCCGGGATTTTCAGTGGAAGGAACAGTCTCAAAGCATCCTCTGCTGAACTTGGCGATTGAAACTGCAAGAAAAACTTCTTCCTTGGGATTTGGCTCTAATCTGGATTTTGAGGCAACAGTTGAATTCACACAAGGTGACAATGTTGTTAGAACTCTAAA
>JAGQHE010000092.1 GCA_020431995.1 Candidatus Nitrosopumilus sp. | reverse complement strand
GCGTTAAAAATTCCTATTTTTCAAAATATTCTATAGATTATATTTGGTAAATTGAGTTTTTGAATTCAGATATGGCAAAGAAAATAGATCTTCTTAAAATTGTTCAGGACATATTGAACCTGGATCCTAAAATGAGATTTGCGGCAATAATTGATCCGAAAGGCAATGTTCGTGAAGGCATCATGAAAACCGGGAAAACAAGTCTCAAAAGCCAAAAGGAAGAGGAACTCTTCTGCAAACAAATTGCACAGAGAAGGACGATGAGAAAAGAATTTGACAAGTCTCTGGGTAAAGTAAGGTACGTTCATGTGGAAAGAGAAAAAGTATCACAGCTTGTGATATATACAAAAAGAAACATCGTGTATTTTACAATGGAGCCAGAAATGCCAATCGATACAAAAATCAGGCTGATCACCAAGGTGAAGAAAATCACTGCTGACCTCTAGGTGATACGTACATTTTCCAAACACGATGACTTTTCACAAGTATATCGGTGACTCGAAGATGTTTGAGTATGACAAGCGTTACCGGGAGTGTCAACAGCAAAACATGCCGTTTATCAAGGCTAAAACCAACCCTGCTCACGGGAATTACTATGTCCAAATTGATCTGATGACCTGCGACCATGTTCTTACTGCCAAAGAACAAGATGAGATGAAAAAATTAGTCCAAAAAGAAATTGAATATGTCAAATCAAATGGAAAATTTGAATTTAAGGGGTTCAGTATCACTGATGATCTTGCATGGTTTGACGGAATCCCGTCTGAACACCTAGATAATTTCTGTAACAGCCTTTATGATTTGGCACAGAACAAGCGCAATTAAAACCGTATCAGATTTTTCAGAATCCTGTCTATTACTTGAATCTCTTCCTTTCTCTCCCTGATTGTTGTTTCATTCCATTCTTTTGCAAATTCTGACTGTTTGTCAAGCTTTTCTAATTCTTCAATGTATTTTATCAAATGAATTTTATAATCATGAAGCAAGTCAAGGTGCTTGTTGTGATTTTTCTCAGCAGGCGTAATCATTCCACTCGTCCTCTTTTATCTCTGGAAACATGTCTCTGATCCTTTTTTTGTCTTTTTCCATGGCGTCAACTCTGTCATCTAGGTGGCTCTTGATTGCAGGCTCTTTCTCTCCTTCTTTCTCCTCTTTGATGTCTGAAATGATCCTGCAAAGTGATCTGTAATATGCCATGTGGCTCCTTCTGGATTCTTCGGATTTATCTTCTTCTTTAAAATCCATGACCTTGCTGCTTTTTTTGAAAATAAGTACTTGATCATTTGGTGTCTGTTTACACTAATATTGAAATTAAATCACAAGACCATATGAAAATACTGGTAGATGAAAACCTAGATGGCATGGATGAGCGACTCAAAGGCCTCGGGTATGATGCCTATAGCGTACGGAAATTACAGATGAGTGGGAAAAAACTCGGCTCTGACTATTCGATAATCAACTATGCGCGCGAAAATGGCATGATAATTGTCACAAAAGACACTGAATTTCGCAAAGCAAGTGAAGAGAATGATTTTCCACTAATATTGCTTGATGATGAAGAAATCCTAAAAATCATTGTAGAGAAATTAAGAAGGTTCTAGTTTATGTTGTTTGAATTAATCTGCGATATGTTCAGGTTTGCCAGCACCTCGTTTAGAAAGTTCTCTTCTGGCTGATGCACGATGCTGTCCATAATTGCCTCCCAGCAATCGCTGATCTTACGAATGACCTGTGAGAACATTTGGTCTTTTTTAAATGACGGGTAATATGACAGTAGTTTCATCACTCCATCTATTGTCTGCACAATCTGTATGTGATGTATGGTTACTCTCAGCCTTTCATGAAACGAGAAACTCCCATTATTGCTTACTTTCTTGAAATTTGCTATCTCGTCAAAAATCACCATGATCTCCTTGTGTATGTTTTTGAGTTGGTTGTTCACTGATTCATAGAGGTTGATAAGCTCATATTCGATATGCGATCGGCTGTATACTCTTTTCTCGATTTCGCCTGCCTGCACCAGCTGACTTATCTCCCTGTAGACTGTTTTTTCATTGCCTACCCTTTCGATTACCCTCTTGGCAAGATCTGCTCCGCGGATTCTCCCGTTCTCGTTAATAATTCGTATGATTTCGGTTCTGATTATCTCTGAATTCTTGTCCATGCATTCCTCCTGCAAATCATTTCCTGTATTTTTCTAACACTGCCTTGTCCCCTATATCGTTAATCTCTTTTGCTAGCTGCTCTAAAATCGCTATGCCTCTCTTTATTGGCTCCTTATCAAGATTCTTGAGTTTGAGATTCCTTTTCAACGTGATCATCTCATTATTCAAAAAGCCAAGCAGACTCGCATTTTCACCCATATTGAGATTGGCAAAAAAATCTATGTATTCTGAGGCTGATTTTATACCCATGAAACCCGTCATCTTTTCTAGTATTTGAATGGCCTCTTAATCGTGCTGTCCGAATTTTTGCTCATATCCAAACACAGCTAAGATGCCTTGGACACATCCATATTTAGAAAGATGATGAAACTTTTGAGTGATGCAGAGGAATTGCCTAATCCATGAAGTCTGTATTTTAAGAAGCAAATCAACGAGTACGGCAAAGTACTGTGGACGGAAATACTGGATCATGCAAATCGTGACGAATTGATCTGCAAATTGACTCTGAAATTTTTCAGACATGGTGACCGGTGCTGGAAATCGATGGCCCTGAAATCAAATTGCCCGCGCTAGGAATTTACCTTACAGCTACCGTCATCATTACGCAATTTTTTTGCCATTAGGTATGGCGTGACAAGCAGGACTGGAATCGATATTGCGATAAATAATGTCTGCATCTGCGCCAATGCAATTGAGAGTGCAATTCCGCTTGCAGTCCCTACAAACACTGACAAAAATGTTCCTGCACAGGTAGGACATGCAATGAACAGTCCTGCAGCAGCTCCAATGGTGCTCATCCCCCTACCTTTCTTTGAAATTGTGTATGCGCTTACTGCTATCGATGTATTTATCGCAACAAGATATGATACAATTAGCTGCAATACTAGATTTATGGGAATTATTTGCAATCCTACATGTTCTGTCAGATAAACTATTATCTTTGGCATGTACCCTGGGCTGTCACAACATGGGGCAATAAATCCTGACGGAATTGTTGCGCCGTAATGAATCGCAAAATTGACCTCGGGTTGATATACCAAGGTTCCAGATATCAGTGAAAAAAATATGCCATACGTGATAAACGTTGCACTGAATACCTTCTTGGATTTTGAACCGCTTGTGGCTATGGCTATGATCGTTGCCAAGTCTTTCCCATTATTTCTGACCTTTTCTTTTTGATATCTGTATATTCCAAACCCGATTGCGCCAAATGATACAACTAACGTGATGTAAAATCCGTAGGCTATTCTCTGTATGGTGTCAATTGCGCTAGGTGTGAGGAGTTCAGGATCTTGATATCGGTTAAACATCAAAAACAAAATCCCTATTGTTACAAACCCTAACACGATCAACTTTTTGCCTTTGGCTTTTCCTTCCTTGTCCACTGTCTTGAGTTTTTTCCTACAAAATTAAACCCTATCTCACAAAATATGCTGTTCTAGCATATCTGTCGCTTCCCAGATAAGACAATATCTTGTAATAAGATGCAAAAACTCGGGTCCTTGAGATCGTCACTGTCGATGTCCTGATACATGACGCTTGTAGGCGATGTTGGCTGCGTTTGCACATGTTTACTGCATCTGAAAATGCCTTTTGGTTCTGAAAAAATCTCAGTTTGATAAAAACAGCATGTGTCAGCTAAGCTTGGGTACAAATATGTAGATTATCGCAATTATCTCCAATCTCCCAAAAATCATTAAAAACCCCAGAACAATCTTTGTTCCAGAATCTGTATCTATGTCTATGACTCCAGCTGACAGTCCTCCTGTCGTTATCACTCCTACTGCCTCAAAAAACCCATCTTCAAATGACACATTCTCTGTAACTGCAAGATGCGCCCCGGTCACTGCTGCGATTGCTGGCATTGATATGATGATGATCATAGTTGCAATGACTTCTTTTTTTGTGTGTTCTGAGAGCTCTGCTCTTTTTATTTTGTTGAAAAACGATATGGCGTTTCTTAAATGAAGCAGTCTGAATATTTTCAATCCTCCGGCAGTAGAAAAACCGCAACCTCCGATAAACATCAAAATTATCAAAATTGCATGTGCTCCGCTATTAAGTCCTGCAAGACTTTCTTGCTGCAAACCAGCTGTCGTACTAGCTGATATTGAATAAAACACACTATCCCATGTATCTAGCCCACTAATCATACTAAACAGAATAATCGCACCGCCCAAAATTCCAAAGTATGTTAATACTTCCTTTCCTAGTTTTGGCGCAAGGAATTTTTTTCTCACGAACGCGTAGTGGAACGTAAATGGCAATGCCCCTAAAATCATTCCCCCCATCAAAATCACGTGCTCTTGCCAAATCAGTTCGTCGAGAATTGTGGATGTGGGTAAAAATCCACCTGTTGCAAGCGTGCTCATCGCCAATGAGAAATTATCAATGATATTTCGCTCTCCAAAGGAGTACAGCAATAATGCGACAATAACGATGTATACTGTGAATATGACCGTGATGGTTGAGAATAGCTCTTTCATGTGAAGCGTTCTTCCTGATATGAAGCCGCGCATTGACTGTAGCTTTGATTCTGGGTAAAACGCGGTGATTACTAGATAAATGAAACTCATCCCTCCAACAAGCTGGGTATAGCTTCGGAAGAACGTAAAGCTCTGAGTCAGGTTTTCTGGTTCGTCAAATATTGATATTCCACCGGTTGTGAATCCTGCTGCACTTGAAAAGAATGCATTTGCAAATATTTCCCCCCCGCTTTCGCCACTTGGAAGCACGTATAGGTATGGAACCGTCCCAAACAACGTCAATAAAAACAAGCTAGAAAAAACCAGTATTGACGCTTGATGTAAATTAAGACTGGCTTTCTCTCCATAGGAATTCAGAAAGAAGCCTGTAACTAGTAACAGAACTGTTGTTAAATAAATCCCCGTGGCAATCGTTGTGTCCTCCAATATTGTTGCCACTATGGCAGGAACAAGTAACAGCACTCCTGCAAATTGTAAAACAAAGCCAAGATTTCCCAGAACTGCTTTTACTGGCGGACTTAACAGGCGTGGCGTCGTAGCGGTGGCGTCTCTTATGACGTTTGCGATTGTGCCCTGGAAGATCATGCCGATCACTTGGTTTTTCTTTGATATGACTGGCAGCTTTCTTATGTTATGATCTCTCATTTTATGCAACGCATCTTGCAATGTTGATTTTTCGTTAATCGTGATGAGCGGTGTACTCATAATGTCTTTTAGTTTGGTAGCCTCTGCGTAAACTGTGACGTCACTCACTTTGCTTAGAATATCTTCATCGGTGACTATTCCTACTGGACGTTTCTCTTCATCCGTAATGATGATATCGTCCCTTTCGTAGTGACGCAGCATTCTAGCTGCGTCTCGAGTTAACGTGTTTTGATGAAGAATCAACACGTCTTTGTCCATGTAATTTGTAACATACTTGTTTAGCACATATGATACGGCCCGCTCTGGATTTGTAGACATCAAGCTAACCACAGTTACGGATTTTAAATAATTTGGGGTTCTGATCGGCATTGATTGCTTAAATATTTTTTATTTCGCCAATTGACTGCATGTCCTGATTTGCTATCTTTATAAGCACTAACGCGGAAGTTTATCAGTAATACAATGGATATAGCACAAGATCAGGAACCTGATTACGAGTCAGTCAAAATAGATTATGTTGGATTTGTTGATCCTTATGCAGTTGAGGGAATGGTTGTCTTAAAGGCTGATAATGGCAAAGAATTTCACATGAGGGCCTTTTCTGGCGAAGTCGCACGACATATCTCGAGTTTTGGTGATGCTAAAGGAGAGCCTATTCCATCAATTTACAGGATGATTGAAGAAATCTGTGAGCAAAACGAATTGGTCCTTGTCAAAGTGAAAATTTATGAGAGTGGTGAAGTTTTAAGGGCAAATCTGTATTTCACGGGCAGGAAAGACATCGTATTGAGGAATTACCGCGCATCCGACGCAATGGCATTAGGAGCATTTTATAACATTCCTATACTTGTTAGGAAAAACCTGCTAAAAGAAAGTATGGAAGCATAGGTTTGCTATGTTACAAATCAGAATGTTTTTTTCTTAGTGTGATTGCAATCTCTCATGAATGATCAGGAGCAAATCATGGATAATCTTCTAAACACTGATCTTGAAATAATTGACGTGGTACGAGATCTATGTCATACAAATTGGGACTCGCCAACTCTGAAACAACAAGTTATGGATTTGCTAAAACTTCGTGATGATATGGTGCAACAATTAATGTCATCTAAAGATGACAGTCATGACTGTGGTTGTGGCCATAGTCATGAATGACTAATCCGATTCTTCAAAAAATTCATCCGGGAACATGCTTCTGATTCTGTTCAATTCTAGCCTGTAGTTTTGAATCTGTGCATTGATCTCATCTGCATCTTGCTCTTTGGCATCTTCAATTCTTTTTTCAAGCAACGCAATTCTGTTTGAAAGTGTTTTGTACATTATTGAATATTCTGGAAATTTTTTTGGAAGATTGTTCACTGACTAGATTGAATGCATGTCTTATTAATATCGGTCATGAGAGAATGCTGTTTTCAATTACGGTGCTTGTCTTTTATCTGGATGTCGTCTTTGCAGACTGCGTAAATGTGATCTGAAATTATGATCTGCCGATGAGCAAACATTGATTGTGATTAAATCTTTGCTCCCCTGAACTGCCTTTCCAGATGGAAAATCCCGATTAAATATGGTGTATCTTGCATTATGTTTGTATGGGATGCACTGATCATCTGAGGCACTGCCGTCGCCATTATCTGTGACTATAAGTGCTAATGAGAAAAAATCTTAGTATGTGCTTCATAATTCGGCAAACTCATCATCTTTCAGCTATAGCTTAGTTTGTGGTTAATCATCAGCGATTTTATCCTAGTCCACATTGTATATTATCATTCCATCCAAAAATTCAGGAACCTTTTTGATGTGATGTCGTGTTACCCACATCATGGTTAATTTTGAAAAAGTGTATCGCAACGTTGCATTACACGTAATTGAGCGGTGTCATGGTGCAATTAAAATCACAAAACATGGAAAAATCATTGAGGTTTATGACACAAAACGACATATTTGGAGTGATGGACTTGCAGGTCTCATTATAAAAGAAGAATGTAGAAATGCAGATCTTAAAGAATGGGAATTTGCAAATGTTAGGGGATATGTGATACAGGAATTGCTTGGAAAATCAAAACATTAGTATTCCACCTTTCTGATCAAGTGGGGTTCTTTAAGCATAACTGTGTCATCTCTTATCGCAGACAGTTCCACTTTTCTGAGATTCTGATTTGTAATTACGATTAAAGCCTCACATCTAGTGCATAGGATTGTCTTTCCATCAGATCTGCCTTCTATGATGACCCCTTTTTCCAGTCTATCCTCTTTTTGACATGTGGGACAAAGTTTCGGTTCGTTTCGTATGATGATGATTTCTTTAACAAAAATAGTTCTGCCCATGCATTTATGTGAAATGCTGATCAAAAAAGAGTTTGTATTGCCAACTGGCATCCAGCAATTTTGTATCAAACATCAAACCGTTTTAATTATTTGATACAAAACGTCGAGTATTCAATGTATTTCTCAATCTAGCCAATTGACAAGAATTCTTTGCATTCGTCAAAAATATGTTTTTGTACTTAGATGCACTTTCTTAATATCTCGTTGAGTGCTTTAGAATAGCTAAATGATGCGTTTTCTTTTTGTAACATTTTTGCCTGATGTATTCTGATTTTCTTATCCAAATCATCATCTATCATTATTGTGACCCTTCTGGACATGATTGACTCTTGTCAATCCTATATTTATTAGATAAATCGACGTATTCCTGATGCCAAATCAAATCTAGTTGTATTTATAATAATTTACAATATTTTCATATTTTTTATAAAATAAATCCTATAAAATCTTAAATACTATATTATTT
>JAGQHE010000001.1 GCA_020431995.1 Candidatus Nitrosopumilus sp. | reverse complement strand
GTCTGGATTTTCAAAAACTGCAGGTCCAGGAATTTTGTTTGCATGCACCGCGATCGGGGTATCTCATTTGGTACAGTCAACCAGGGCTGGCGCGGATTTTGGTTTAATGATGATAGGATTTGTAATCTTGGCAAATTTGTTGAAGTATCCTTTTTTTGAATACGGTTCTCGCTATGCAAATTCTACGCAAACAAGCATTATTGACGGTTACGGACAACTCGGCAAACCTGCACTATGGATGTATTTTCTATTAACCATTCTTTCAATGTTTTTTGTAACAGGTGCAGTTGGATTTGTTACAGCAGGATTTTTTGAAAATCTTTTTGGCGTTGATTTTCTTGGAGAGTGGACAGTAGTAATTTTGTTTGCGGTATGTGTGGGAGTACTGGCAATTGGAAAATACAGCATTCTCGACAGTTTGATCAAAGTAATAGCGATTGTTTTATTGTTTTCCACGGTTGTCGCTTTTCTGTTTGCCATACACAATGGTCCAACAGAACACGTAATTGGATTTGAGCCAAAACAACTGTCAGATATTTCCGGAATATTTTTTCTGCTTGCCTTGATGGGATGGATGCCTACAGCAGTTGATCTCTCAAGTTGGAACAGTCTGTGGACCTTGGAACGAATGAAACAAACAAACTACAAGCCACACCTAAAAGAAACTCTTTTTGAATTCAGATTAGGATATACAATAACAAGCATTCTTGCAGTAATATTTGTCATACTAGGAACTTTTATCTTCTATGGTTCGGGCGAGGAATTACCAAACAACAATTCGGATTTTGCACACAAGGTAGTGACATTATATACTGAGACAATTGGAAATTGGAGCTATATCATAATTACAGCTTCTGCATTTTCTATAATGTTTGGAACAATCATTGCTGTGTTTGATGGGTATTCCAGATCTTTACAGAGAACTATTGAGTTAATTTTTACCAAAAAAGAGGAGGTGGTACGCACAACGTTTCGTACATTTTACACTGTTTTCTTAATTATGATTGCATCCGGCTCTTTTTTGGCAATATCACAGTTTGAGAACAATTTCAAAGAGATGGTAGATTTTGCTACCGTATTATCATTTGTGATTGCCCCGATAATTGCCATTTTTAATTTCAAACTCGTGACTGGAAAATTTCTTGATAAAAAACATCAGCCATCATGGCTGTTAAAAATTTTAAGTTATGTGGGGATTACCTTCCTAGGCGGGTTTGCCATATTCTTTCTAATAATGAAAATTTTTTCATGACACCAAATTTGATATTATGTTAACCGTATTCTGAAATTCGTGGCATAGTGGGTTCTACATGCTGTCATTTGTCCCACAATCGGAAATTTGAGTAAGTTATTTTAATGGAAAAAACCAAAGCATTGTAAGTCATGAAAATTTCTAAAACTATGCAGAGTGCACTCAACAACCAAATTTCCTTAGAGGCGAATGCATCCAATAGTTACTTGGCAATGGCGTCCTGGTGTGAGTTCACCGGGTATGAAGGAGGTGCCAGTTTCTTTTATGCCCAGTCTGACGAAGAGAGGACCCACATGTTAAAGATCGTTCATTATTTGAATAACTTGGGGGTCGCAGCGGTAATTCCTGCAACAAAGATTCCTGCAAGCAATTACAAATCTTTGGAGTCTGTTTTGAAAACCGCCCTAAGTAGCGAACAGGCTGTAACTAGCGCTATCCACAAAATGGTTGAGATTGCACAAAAAGAGAGAGATCATTCCACGTATGCATTTCTAGAATGGTTTGTCAACGAGCAAGTACAAGAAGAGGCAAAGTTTGAAACTCTTATACAAAAGTTTGAACTCATTGGAAGAGACAAACTTGCAATAAACGAAATCGACAAAATTCTTGCAGCCGACGCCACAGTTTCTGCTGACACTGCCGCTTAGAATATCTTTTTTCTAAAATAATTAATACTTCGTGACTTCTAATCAGTTCATGACAGTCACAGTGACTAGAAAACCTGGTGGGATCACACAGCTATTCAACACTGAAACCGGACGAGTCACCTACAAATGCAAGGCAGAATATGCATTCATGTTAATTGAGGCATTTGGAGGCATTGTCAAATTCAACAAAAAGGGAGCCATTGCAACCGTAACGGGTCACATCACATCCCTTGAATCATGCGATGTAATTAAGAAAGGTCATTCAGATTACAAAGATGCGCTATCCAGCATCATTTCTGCACATAAGGAGTTTGCACAAAACGTGTATGATTCTTACCAAAAGGAAATTCAGGATCTTGAAAATAAGTTATCTGCGCTTTAATTTTTGAATTATTCACTTACATCCGATTACTCCGTTTCCCTTTTCCACTCAGTAAATTAGATGGTTAATGCATCCTATCTTTTTATCACTGCACTTCAACGGTCCAATCAGATCCCAGATTCATCTTTTTAATTTAACCATAAATCATGCAATGCTCACATTCACAAACTTCTTGTTGTTTTGCTTTTTTGAGGCATTTTTTATGTTGGCCTGCCTGGCATTGAACACAAATTTCATCAAGATTATCCACACTCGTGTATTTTTTGGATTGATCGAATCCAAATCCTCCATCTTTTGGGCCTACCATACCCTAAATAGTGGCATATGTTCTATTTTTACTTCACGGATTGATCGTGGATTTAATCGCTTCTTGTAATTCTTTTTTGTGAGTTTCAATGATCCCTCTTATTTCAAACGTGTCTATGTAACCACCAGCTGATGCTCGTGTCGCTTTAAGCAAATAATGCAATGATCCTTCTTCAATCTTCCCGACATAATACCCATAAAGAAAATCGACTTCATCCTCACATTTCCAAATTTTTTTAATGTTTGGAAATGTTTGCTTGATTTCAGTAGGGATCTCTCGGATTCTTCTTTTGATGTATTCGTTGACGGATTTCTGGATTGCCGAATCTTGTAACATTGATCATTTTTATCCGTACTTGCTTTTAGTCGTTATTTTTATCTGATTTTTTGTTTTCTGGTTTATCCCACATGTGCATGGTACCCCTTATCATAAATGAACCAACTACTATGGCTATCAACCCCCCAGCTATGAATAAAAAGAATTTACCAATATCCCTGACGCTGGTCATGATCACTATACTGAGTCAATCTAGTTATAATTATCTGCGAAAATTCAATTAGATTCAATAATGAGTTTAAGAATTTCACTTCACATGTCTAGAATCAAACAGATTGTTGCCTGGGTCGCAATTATCGGGGGAGGGATTGCATTTTTCTTCTTTTCTCAGTTCATGGCTGAGGTTATGCGATGACTTTGAAAATTAATACATCCTATTAATTTTAAATAACGATGTTGCTAATAACACAAGAAATCAGAGATTTTCTGAACATGCACAAACTGTCGTACGTTGCGACCGTCTCATCTGACGGAAAGCCCAATCTCTCCCCAAAGGGGACCCTGATTGGATGGACATCAGACACATTGGCTTTTGCAGACATCCGTTCTCCAGATACAATGAACAATCTTCAAAGCAATCCCAATGTGGAAATCAACGTGATTGATCCTTTTTCACGTAAAGGATATCTGTTCAAAGGCAAAGCCAACATTCTTGAAAAAGGATCACTATACGAAGATATTTTGAACTATTATAGATCGCATAATGTCAAAAGCTCGATCAATGCAATTGTTTTAGTAGATGTTTCGGAAGTATACAGAGTAACTTCACCACTATATGACATGGGTGCATCAGAGCAAGAAATTAAATCAAAATGGAAAAAACATTTTGAAAACGTGTAAACACTACGGATTTGCTTTTTTTAGTTTTTCCAGTTCTTGTTTAGTTTTGTTATGTTCTTCTCTTTCTTTTTCTAATAGTGATTGAACAGCTTCCAGCTCTTTTTGCGTCATGTTAAGTTTTGATTTTAATGATCCTACAACTGCACTTGCAGCCTCTATTATTCCTGCAGAGCTTTTTTGCTTGTTGTTTTCACCTTCGATGAATTTTTTTTCTGAAGGCGTAAGTATACTTGCATCTTGGAATTGATCTTTTTTGCTCAGTTCGTCTTTTGCGTTGTATAGTCTTGAGTTTGCTTCTTCTAATTCCTTTTCTACTTCAATTTGCTGCTTTCTGATATCGTGTAATGTGGATTGTTCTTGAGCTATTTGTTCTTGAATCTCGTCGTATTTTCTTGTGGATTCTTCCAGCTCCTGTGTTTTCTTTGCTAGATCCTCATTTGCCTTGTTGAATTGCTCGATTATTTTTGAATCCTTTATTTGCTTGAAGTTTTTTATCTTTTCATTGACCTCTCGGTATTCCCTTTGAACAATATCCAGATCCAGTTTTTTTTGATTGTATTCTTTTTTTACCAACATCAGATTGCTTACTGTGGAATCATATTCTTCTCTTACAGTCTTGATCTTTTCTGCAATATTACTAAGATCTTCTTGTTTTGTTCTGAACTCTTTTTGCAGGTTTTCTACTTCTGTTTCAAGCTCATTTTTTAGTACAAATTCTTCACTTTTTTCAGATATCTTTTCTTCCTCTTTCTTCTTTCCAAACAATCCCATGTTTCTAATCCCGTTTTTCCAAAAGATGAACCTTTCTTTATTCTTGCTTTACACGTGCCCTGAAAAATTTCAAATAAAAACCGATTCCGCCTATTATGATTCCGCCAAACAGTGCAATTGTACCTAGTTCACGCATATCTTGATAGATGTTAGGTGCAAGAAACAGCAACAGTGCTCCAAATATGATCATTGCAAAACTTCCATTGTTTTTTGCTTTATTGTGTTCTCCGTGAACCATGGTTATGTGTACTCTGACAGTTTTTTTGCTACTTGTTTCCTTCCAATATCGTATATGAACGGTCCAATCTTTGGTCCTCTTGTCGTGCCAAGAATAATCTGGTACAGCACCTTGAAGAAGTCTTTTGGTTCAACGCTATTTGATTTAGCAATTTGGTATATTGTGTTTTGAAGGTCTTCTGGTTCCTCATCTGCATTTAGCGCGTCAGCAAGGATTTTCAAGGCCTTTTTTTCATTGGCATGTAAATCCACTTGTATTTTTTCTTGCTGATCAAATTCGTCTGAAAAATTTCCTGCAAGTCTTATTAATTCTTCAATTTCAGGTTCAGGGTTTTTTATTACCCCATAATCCAACAATTTCTTCATTACTCTTTCGCCCCTATTTTCTTTAAATATTTTTGTCAATTCTATCAAAAGTCGGTAATTAACATGTGTGTTTGGTTGTTTTGGAGGAGATAGCAGGTTGACATATTCATAAAGCCCTTTTGATTTTGTTAATTTTGCCTGATTATCAACCTTGATTTTTCCAAAGTAAATATCCTCAAGTTCATTGTATTCGGTAACGAGTGAGGGGATGTCCTCAAATCCCAATTCTCTTGCACCTGTAATTCTCTTGTATAGCAATAACAGAATTGATTTTGTGGTGCCAAACTCTAGCCATTTTTGAGCCGTAATCACATTTCCTAACGATTTTGAGATCTTTTTTCCGCCCTTGTCCAAAAACATTTCATACTTTACATGATGCGGATGTGGAAATTGTAAAATTTCATCTGCTACCCAATCGTTGACCTTTACAGAGTCCATGATGTCTTTTCCATACGCTTCAAATCTTATATCAAATGCTGACCATCTTGCAGCAAACTCTACCTTCCAGGCAAGTTTTCCAAGGTCTTTTGTAATATCTGCCTCGCTTTCATAGCCACAACCTTTGATTATTCTTGAACTGATTTCGGCGTCATGGCATCGGTATTTTACTTTCCTTTCATCTGCAATGTATTCAGTGGCTTCAGCTGTGTAAAGCCTATTACAGCTTGCACAAACAGGGAAATATGGCAGATATTTTTGATATTTTTCTTGCCCCACCAATTCTGAAATTTTTTCGCCTATTTTTGCACTATTTTGTAGTATGGTATGGATTTGTTCTTTCAGCAATCCATGTTTATAAGTGTCAATAGCTCTTCTGAATTCAAATTTCACTCCCACTTTATCTAATCCGTCTAAAAGAATACTACTCATATGCATGCCGTAAGAATCATGGCATCCATATGGATCTGGAATTAAGGAAACTGGTTTTGCCAGATGTTCTTCTAGTGAATTTGGAAACCCTTCTGGAATTTTTCTTAGCCCGTCAAGATCATCGGAATAAGCAATTAGTTGTGATTTGTAACCGAAGTTCTCCAGTGCCAATTTAACACCATAAGCCCTTACTGCATCTCCAAGACTTCCAATGTGTGGCACTCCTGATGCGCCAAGGCCGCTTTCAACTCTTAACAAATCCAGACTTCTTCCGAGTTTTTTTTCTCTTTCAAGTAACTCTGAAGCTAACTTGTCAATCCAGGTTCCCTTACCAAGAATTTCTTGTTCTGACATCTCACTAGCCCAATGTTTTGGCCATATACGGCCCATATAACGAATACCCTAGTTTTCTGTAGTATTCCCTTGTCCCAACGGCACTGATCACTAGAATTTTCTTGGCATCAAACTCTTCTTTTGATATTTTCTCAGCCTCTTTCATCAAATTTTTTCCTAACCCGGAATGTTGTATTTCATTTTCTTCTTTTTCCCCAAGTCTCAGGGATTTTCCATAAACATGAAGTTCTCTTACGATGCAGGTATTTTGATTGATTTCATCTCTATGCGCATCAACACTAGGTTTTCTTAGTCTCAAAAATCCATATATTGATTCATTTTTGTCTTCATAAGAGAGAAATACTTCCTTGCCACCAGATGAGTCATAATCTATTCTGTTTAGTTTTACGTTTCCTATGTCTGATTTTTTGTTTGAGAGGCCTGCTTCTCGACATCGGATACATTTACACAAGAGCCCCATTTTTGATAGGTTCTGATGAACAATCTGCCTAAGGTTGCCGGATTTGGGACCTGCGATAATCTCGTTTGGGGAGATTTCTCTTTGAATGCGCATTATCCTTACCCATTTTGGAACATTTCTTTTTACCTCTGTTAAAACTTTGATCATATCTTCATCAGAGTAGGGTACGTACTTTCCTTGCTTGTATTCTTCATACAGTGGGGTATTTTCGATAACCAGTGACGGGTAAATCTTTAGCATGTCTGGACGTAACTGTGTATCTGAAAACAATTTTTTAAAATCCATAATGTCTCCTTCTGGAGTCATTGTTGGCAAACCTGGCATCATGTGTGCAACAATCTTGTATCCTGCATCTTTTGAGATCTGAAATGACTCTACCACATCATTGTAATCATGGCCCCTGTTGACTAGTTCATAAACTCGATTTTGCAATGTTTGGACTCCAATTTCTATTCTGGTAATCCCATAGCTCAACATCAAGTCAACATGTTCTTTTTTACAATAGTCAGGTTTTGTTTCAATTGTAAATCCCACGTTTCTTATCAAGGCATGTTCATTGTTTGATTTGGCTTCTTCTAGATCTTTTGAATCCATTCCATTTAGAGCATCATAGCATGATTTGATGAAATTAATCTGATAGTCTTTGGGCATGAACAGAAATGTGCCACCAACAATTACAATTTCCATTTTAGATGGATCATGTCCAAATGCAATCAGTTTTTCAATTTTTGACATGATCTGTAATTTAGGATCAAATTCATTCTCAATTGCGTTAAGTGAAGACGGTTCTTTTCCAGTATAACTATTTGGCGAGTTGAATTCAATCCCTCCCGGACAATAGGTACATCTTCCATGCGGGCATGCATAGGGTTTTGGCATCAGAGCAACAACTGCAACACCTGATGCGGTTTTTGCTGGTTTTCTGATCAACACCTTTCTCATCTTATCAAAATCTCCTTTTTTCACAACTGACAGTATTTCATAATTTTTAGGAATCCTGTCCAAGGCGTATTTTGTACAAATTTTTATGATTTCTTCTTTTACTTGCTTTTTACTAGGATCATTAATTGTCAGGAGGCTTTGGGTGATTTCATGACATGCTCTGGAAAAAAGAGGGTTTAGTTTAGTCATGTCTTATTATTATGATTTAGACATAAATTCGTTAAACAGTTTGAGCGCATCTTGGTTTCCTAAGAATTGCCCACAACAAACAAGAAATCACGATTACCACTTGAAATTGTAAACTGCTCACATATGGTCATAGCAATTATTTTTCATGGATGACATAATTGTATCATGTAGTTTCAGACTTGAATCTTATTTTGATTACAGAAAATGTTATTTTAGTTTGCGATTCATGTCAATTTGGATAAAATCATCAGAATCACCATGAATGCAATCCGTTCCAACGGATTTTACTGGTGAGAAACTAATTTTGCCATCATGCATCTTGCCCTCATTTTGTAAAATTCGGACTTTGCCAGATACAATTTGTTTGTGTTTCTGGCAGGTTACTCCAACCATATACTCATCCTCATCAGAAACAATAGATACAATAAACTCAGGAGGATTGATACATTGTTTTCCATCTTCCAAAACTGAGCACTGATCAGGTAACACGTTTAAGTTAATGCCTTATCAGATATTAATCTTGATTACGCACATTCAATTTAATATCAACTAAGACGAAATAATATTGAAATATTTTGTCACATAGTTTTGATATTGTAATTGTTGGGGGAGGCATTCTTGGAACTTCAATTTCATACTATTTGTCATGTCTTAACAAATCAAAAAAAATAGCTGTCATAGAACAAGCACATAATGTTGCATTTCATACCAGTGGACGAAATACTGGAAAAGTTCATGCTCCGTATCTATACAATCCTGAAAAGAAAAAATTGTTTGCAAAAGCTGCATTCCGTGGTTATGAGATGTGGGAGGAATATGCCGCTTTACGAAATTTACCTTTTAAAAAAGACGGCGTAATTGAAGTTGCACTTGAACAAAAGGACATCAGAGTTCTTGAAAAATATCTCAAATGGGGAAAACAAAACGGGCTCGAGGACAGTGATATAAAACTAATGAGCAATACCGAGTTGAGAAAAATAGAACCTGAAATAAAATGTGAAGCCGCACTTTACGTTTACAAAGACGGATCTGCGGATTATTCTATATTTACAGATTCGGTCATGAAAGACAGTCAAGCTAACGGCACGAAGCTCATTTTAGACACAAGAGTCACTAGAATAAAAAAAGAACATGGCAAATGGGAAATTACATTAGATGGTGAACACAAAATATTTGCAAAATTTTTAATCAACGCCGCGGGTGGGGAAGCGGTAAATATTGCACACGACGTAGGTGTGGCAGAAGAATTCACAGATGTGCATTTCAGAGGGGAGTATTGGAGAGCACCAAAAGAATACCATGATTTGACTAAAACAAGTGTATATTCTGTTCCTGAATTTCCAGACTATCCATTTTTGGATCCACATTGGATCATCAGAGTAGATGGGAGATGCGAGATTGGCCCGAATGCAGTTCCGGTGTTTAGTCCATATGGGTATAGCAAAACAGAAAACATCAAAGAGTTTGTTCCAAAAATGTTAGAAATGCTTGGTTCGGGTGCAAGAAAAGCAATTTTTGACAAACAATTTCAGAAACTTGCAATTAACGAGATACAATCATCGATGTCAAAATCAGCAATGATTGGAAGAGTAAAGAGATTCTTACCAAAAATCAATGCAGATAAGATTACTGAAAAAGGTACTGCTGGGATTAGGTCGTCAGTCATTGATGGTGATGGGAAGTTTGTTCCAGATGCAATTTTAATTGACGACGATATGTCGTTTCATATTTTAAATTACAATTCGCCGGGAGCAACTGGGGCATTGCCATTTTCAGCACATATCGTAAATCATCTAGACATGGTAGGACTTGTGAAGATTGAGGATCCGAATGCGCAATGCGGACCGTGGAAGTTTGGAAGCATCATAGACGGATTATAAAAATCAGATGATCCAAGAAAACTCAGTTTTTTGGCTTTATTGAATCAGGATATTTTGCCAAGTAATGACACATGCATAATCTATTGGTGTTGCATTGACATTTCATAAATCTGCAGAATAAGACCAGTATAAAACATTTTCACATAATAGATCCGATCTTACAACATACAATCCATGTTTCAATTTTTTATCTCAGGTTTAGATCAGTAAACATCCACAGCATGGCATCATGATTATTCCAATTTAACAAGAATGGTTCAGCATAAAGGCAATTTTCTCAGTATGGAAGATCAGTGGAATGCAACGGTACCAATGAAAACTGGCAGATTGATGCATTAATTCCAGGAAGAACATGGCCTGGTAAGCGATAAACAGTGCATCATCGAATGATGGCATAATTTCATTTTAGAACATAACCAGCATGACGAATTTACATGAACAAAATATTTGCCCAGATAGTATTTTTCAACATACAAAACAAGGTGGGAGATTTCACCAAACAGCCAATGTTGTAGGTCTTTTAAGTTTCAATACATCTTTGATCATTTTAAGATCCGCATGAATTACATTCAAACTTCTTCTTAGATTGATGAGCCTTTACAATATGACGCATGGTTCTTTCAGGATCTGAGAATTCCATGTTGCATTTTGGACAAATGTTGCCTATCACCATGTCTTTCTTTCGTGAAAACAAACCCATATTTTCGGACTAGAAAGTATCAATAAAACTCTTGTCAAATCATCACATCCAAGACGGTTTTAGAAATGTCGTTCAGATTTCGAACAATATAAAATACAATATCATGAAGAGGCTTCTACATATTTTGGTATATTGTACTTGTTTTAGACAGATTGAAGGCGCCGGGAGGGAGATTTGAACTCCCGTTCCCTTGCGAGAACGCGCTTTATGGTTAATAATTTCCAGGCGCGCGCCCTACCAGGCTAGGCGACCCCGGCACAAGTCTTGCGACAAATGTGATTGGGAAAATGTGATTATATATTGTATTATTTGGGAAACAAAAAATTACTTCCAGATTGTAATAGTTGTTGATTTCTCTACAGTATTTTGTTGCATATCCATTCCTTTTACAGAGATTTTGTAAAGACCTTCCAATGCTGCATCACCGTCATTTTTAATTTGATCCCATACGAATTCAACTTCGTCACCAGGCTCTAGATTGGATATTACTTGTGCAGAAATAGGTGCATACATCTGGATTCCAGACAACCCAGTAATTTTAAGACCATATGACGCATCAGCAAAAATCAATGGCATAGTACCTGAGTTTACAATTCGAATTTTAATTTCTTCGCCTTTTTTGAAGTCAGATTTTTCAGTGACTACCGAAATCGAAGATCCTTCAACAAATGTTAATTGGTTAGTATTTTTTACATCAATCAGATATACTCCAAATGCAAATCCCGCAATCAGACCAACGCCAATAAAGATTACGAGGCTTTTAGATAACAATTATTTTAAAATAATTTCTTTATTTTTTAATCCTTTGGAGCGGTTGGTTTGGTTCTCCATTTTTTTGGATATGTGTTTGGAGCCATGATGATTCTGTTTGTAACGAATGCATATCCCTTTGTTGCGTCACGAATCTCTTCTTCGGACATTGTGGCCTCAGCTAGAGCAACCGCCTCTCCTTTTTGAGTATAAATTCCTACAACATCTCCCTTTTTGAGATTTGATGAAATTTTCAATATGCCAGGAATTGCGAGCTGTGCGCCATGACACATGGCGTCCACTGCAGAGTCACGAATGACTACTGACTTTAACTCACTGAGAGCAAATTCTACAGGTTTGATCATTTTTATTAATTTACTAGCATCCTTTTTCTCTTCCCACAATGCAAATGCGTCTGCAAGTTCATGCAAAGTTACTAGCCCATCCTTTTCAGAAAACTGATCAACTCTGGTACGTCTGAGCTCAACCATGGTTGCGCCAGGACCAAGAATTTCCCCAATATCATAGTATAGTTTTCGGACATAAGTTCCTGCCTCACATAAGATTCTTATCAAGAGCAGTCTTTCTTTTTGTTCTAGCAACTCAAACTCATAGATAGTTCTAGTTCGTGTTTGTCTAACAACTGCTGAACGTTGCGGAGGCTTTTGAAAGATTTCTCCTTGAAACATAGCAATGACTTCATTTAGTTTTTCTTTAGAGGGCAAAGAGTGGAGTCGTCCTAGTGCATGGTATTCTTTTGGACCGTAAAGTAGAACTCCCAGAGCTTTAGTCGCCTCTCCAAGCCCAAGAGGCAAAACTCCTGAAACTTGGGGATCCAGGGTTCCACTGTGGCCAATTTTTGGAATCTTCAAAAGGCGTTTTGTCCAGGCGACAGTTTCGTGACTTGTAGGACCTGGTGGTTTGTCTAACAGAATCATTCCATAGTCTAGTAGTTGTTGGATTGTTCGTTTATCATAATATGTTCCATAAGCGTCATCGGTTATATCCTGATCAAGTTCAATTAAATTTTCGAGTTGTTTTAGGGTCATAGCAGCTTTCTCACAGTTTCTTTGGCCACATCAATTACTTGTTGTGCAGAAAGATTATCAGTATTGATTATCAAATCAAACACCGATTTATCATCGCCGAAATCAAAATCATATAGTTTTTTGTATAATGCTTTATTCTTATCAAAACGCTTTTTTGTAATTTCATAAGCATCGTTTGAGCTCATGTTGTCCCTTGATTGCATTCTTTTTGTACTGCTTTCATGCGAACCCTCCAGCCAGATTCTTATCCCGTCTTTTATCAGCCATGGAAGAGTATAGCTTGTAATCACCATTCCGCCTTCATTAAAGAGCAGGATTAGTTTTTCATCCAGTTTTTTATCAAATTCTGAATTTTGTTCGCGCTGACTCAGAAACTTCATACCTTCTTCGGTATCCCACCAATCATCGCTGTCAGAATCAAAACCTTGCTCTTTTGCCATTTCTTTTAGCACGTCTCCTCCACTAAGATATTGTAATTGAAATTCTTCTGCTAATCCTTTAGCAACAGTTGTTTTGCCTACTGCAGGAGGGCCAGAAATTACAATAGATTTCATCAACCGAGATCCATCGATGTTTTTGTTAATTTCATTATAATTCCACTAAATGAAATTGATGAAAGGAAGTACCAGGCCCAAAGATATAACGCATTTTCCTTACCAAAGCAGACATGACCTTCTTCTAATGCTTGTGCAGCAGTACATGTCAGTTGAAAGAAATCTCCTGGGACGACATTTAGCGATATTGGAGAGAGTGCAACAGTATAGGCAAATAATTGGGGCAACACAAGATAAAATATCAGAATTAGAGGAACAAAAGTGATCATCATTGGCCTCATGTTCATCTGCATCATCTCCATTGACATTTTGTTCATGTACGCAGACTTTTTTCCTAGTTCGTTTATCTTTGCTTGATCTTTAGCTCTCATTGCAGCCATCCTTTCTTTTTGCCATCCTCGCGTCTCTTTCATAATACGTTTGAGTTTCACTTGATCAACCATCTTTTTTCTAACTGCGGCATTAAAGAGATTAAGCATGATGCCAAACCCAGATACTGCGAACATACCAAGAATTAGCCCTTTGATTATAGGATCGTCACTTCCCAGCACATGGCTTCCTTTACCAAGAAAATCCAGCTGAAGATGTATTGAATCAACAAAGAGTAGAATAAAGTTAAAGTCCATTTTTCACAGTCCTATTGCCTTGATTATTTTATTTGCTGCCTCATCAACCTTTCCCTCGCTATTTAGAATATGCTTCACTGGAGAGCCAGTAATTACAGCACATGCAGAGATCATGCCTGACTGAACGTCCAATTCTTTTTTGATATTAGGCAAGGTGATCTTATCTCTATTGCGCGTATCGTCTGTCATTCGTCTATTGTAGATTTCTTCAGGTTTTGCAGAGATGGAGATGAAATTTGTGGGTTTGATGATTTTCAGGACATGCTCAGGCAATCCAGGATAGTATCCCTCAGGAGAGTTGATAAATGCATGGGTATCAATTATCATGATCTCTTCGTTTTGTGATGCAATTTTTTCTGCGGCGATTTTCTGAATTCGTTGTTGTTCTGTAACAGGCAATTTTCTAAGATCATCTCTATCAACAAGTCCATTTTCTTTTGCAACTTCAAACATCAAAGTTCCAAAACTTATCCGTGTAACATTCTTTTTATTATCATTTAATATTTTTACAATTTTTGATAGCAATGTTGTTTTTCCAACACCGGGAATACCTATCATGATGATTCTTTTATTTTCTTCCAAGCAAAGCACCCAAACGCGGCATGACAACTTCTACTTGTTCTCTAACTAATTGTGTGTAATAGTTAACAAGGATATCTACCATGAGCAAGATTCCAATTCCAGAACCAAATACACCAAGAACATCAGAGACACCCGCCAAGAGACCCAGAATGGCAGAGCCTATAATTGTGACTGACGGGATATATTTATTCAGTAATGCTTCAACTGGTGCGTTTGATCTTCTAAATCCTGGAATCTGTACATCTGCATCAAGCAAATTCTGAGCAGCACTCTTTGGAGATAGGCCTCCTAGTTCAACCCATAATCTACCAAACAAAACTACAATTCCTACCATAAACAACATGTAACCTACTGCACGCATTGGATCCAATGCAGCTACTGCCAAACCTCGAGGTGGGGTGACATAATAGATAAGACCGCCTATAGGGGTAGAAGGGCTTGTTGGATCAAATTGTGCAATAAAGTTAATGAAGAAATTATTATTTCGTGGGTTCATATTTGCCCACAGCATTTGGAATATGAAAACAGCATTTGCTGTTAAAGCTGAAGCCAAAATTACTGGAATATTGGAGGTATACAACAGTTTGATTGGATAAACAGCAGAAAAGCCTCTGTATTTGGTTGAGACAATTGGGATCTCTACTTTCATCCCTTGCGTAAATACAAGTATCAATAGTATTCCAGCAGTAAGACACAATCCAAATATGCTTGGAAGTTGGTTTGATCTAAAGAAGATATTCGATATATCCCCATCGATAAACGATTGGCCAATGTACGGAATAATGCCAATCGGCCCCCCATCACCAGCAGGCAGGGGACTGAACATACTCCAAAGAATTTGCTGAGCAACACCTGCCATAATGAATAAACTGATTCCACTACCCAAGCCCCATCCCTTTTGAATTAATTCATCCAAAAACATGATGATGACGGATGCTGCCATTAATTGGCCAATCATGACGTATAAGAAATAAGGCTCACTTACACCAGGACCGTAAACAGCGGTAGCATATACTATGGATTCAGCAACAATCACAACATAAGTTACCAATTTGGTAGCTGTCTGAAAGATCCCTCTTTCTTCAGGTTTTTTGAAATCAAATTTTAGGATGTCTGAACCTCTCAATAATTGCATCAAGAGTCCTGCGGTGACTATGGGGCCAATCCCCAATTCAACCAAAGTGCCTTGATTTGATGCAAAAATTACTCTAGCAAAAGCTAGAAAGTCAAACTGTGGTGCCGTCGCACCAAACAAAGGGGTCTGACCCATTATCATATAGATTAGCAGCGCAATTCCGCACCAGAGCAATCTGGTAGGTAAGGAGATTTTCTTTTTCGGTTTGGGAACCTGAGGAAGATACGGTTCTGCTTTAAAAACAACTTTTCGGATAATAGTAGTGATACTACCTTCAGCCATTATCAGATAACACTTCTCCCCCAATAGCTTTTAGTTTCTCTTCTGCCGACGCCGTAAATTGTTGTACTTTGACGGAATATGCGTTAACAATTTTTCCGCCGCCAAGGAGTTTATCATACCCTGCATTCTCAAGGTCTATGATCTTCTTCCCTCCTTCTTCCTTACCGAACTTTGCGTACAAGTCATCGAGATCTCTTAGGCTAGTCCATTTTTTTATGATATTTGGGTGAGGTGTTTTAGGGATATCATGACCATAATGATCTGGGTCTTCTTTCAGCATAGTGCTTCTATGATGTTTCTTCATACCGGTAACTCCAAGACCGCCTTTATGACCACTTGCACGATGTTGACCGACTTGTCCCCATCCCATGTGTCGCCCGCCTCTTAGTCTTCGAGTCTTTCTTAATCTTGTTGCCATATTATATCATATTCCTTACTAAATTGCCAAGATCCTTATTTTGTCCAAGAATGCCTTTCTGTCCATATAGTAGCTTGGTGCTTCTTTTGAATCCAAATCTCGGTGGTGAAAGAGCAAACCAAGGTTTCAGAGGTTTTAATTTAGACAAGGCTACTTTTCCTTCAGACAAAGCCGTTGCCAATTCCGCAGAACTTGCAAAACCGAGTTCCTTTAGATCATTCGCAGTGACTTTCTGATAACCGCCTTTTCTTGCTTTTTTGTCAATCAATTCTTTTGCCAAAGATGCATCTAGTTCAACCCAAGCAACGTAATGCTGTACTTTTCTTAACATACCCAAAGTATTGTCTTTTGCAGGCAAAATTGTTGCACGGTATTTTTTATCTAGTTTCAATAAAGTCATAGTAGTAGTAGCCCAGTACGGGCAATCAGCCTGGCCTTTAATTCTAACAACAAGATATGCATTTGTCATTTTTCATCAACCTTGACTAAATGTCTGCCTAAGACAATCCAATATAGCTTTTGAAGTGGAATTCATCGTAGGAGTAGAACCTTTTGCGGTAGTCCATGCATCCTTCAGACCTGCCAATTCCAATAATCGTTTAATTTTACCACCTGCAACTAAACCCAATCCACGTGGAGCAGGGATAATCTCAATGGTAACACTGCCACCTTTTCCTCTAACTTTGAATGGCACTGAATGTTTTTGATCACATCTGCATTCCCAACTGCCACATCCGAGTTTGATTGGGTTGACATTAAGATAAGCTTGACTTGTTGCTTTTTCAATAGCAATTCTCATTTGTTTTGATTTGCCTTGACCAATTCCCAAATAACCATTTTCATTTCCAGTTGCAACAATAGCTTTGAATCTAGTTGATTGCCCATTAGAAGTCATTTTTTGGATTATTCCAACATCTACAACTTCACTTTTCAAATCAGGAAGTAATTTCTTGATAATTCCTGCTTCTTGAATTCTTAACCCTAATTCAATAATTTCTTCTAGTGATGTAATTTCACCGGACGCAACTTTTTGCCCCAAGATGGTTTTTGGAACCCAAACTTCTTCTTCCTGCTCTCTCCTAGGTCTTCTTGGCCTGTCACCGCCTTGTGTTCCCCCTGGCGGACCTCCACCATAGACAGCTGGACCTTTACCTCGTTGACCTCCTTTAGATTGTGATGTCTGGCTCATTTCTATTTAGCCTCACTGTCAATTGAAGATTTTACTTTTGAAACGTCATTTTTAACAGTAAGATGTTCACCGTTAATTCTTTCAGTAGCGGGAAATGTTTCTTCGTCTGCTGGGACTTCAATGCCGGCATCGACTACTCCTTTAAGAGCTGCCGCAACTCTTTGAGTATATCTTCTCGTTCCAGTGTACAAGATTGCATCCTTTGCTCCTTGACCCAATGCTTTCTTACCGGCCAAGTATCCTGTAAGATACGCTGCAGGGATGCTCTTTCTGGAACCCTTCCACCCCTTTGCAAGCAGAGATCTGGAATGTGCAGAGGCAATTACTTTGTCACCAACCATTCCAGGCTTGAGAATTTGAACTTGAGTGTTTTCATTAGTAATATTTACAGTGATAAAGTCACGCTTGCCTATTAACATGGTTCCACGTTTCTTATAATTGGTCTTTTCCTCCCTTAATCTTCGTAATATTTTCGAATAGGCCATCTATAGAAACCGAGTTTGAAACTGCTCTTATATACGTTAAGCGTGGATTAGGGAAGCAAGTAAAGCCTTTTGAGTATGAAGGCGGTTTTCTGCCTCATCCCAAACAACAGATCCGGGTCCGTCAATTACGGATGATGTAACTTCTTGGCCTCTCTTTGCAGGAAGGCAATGTAAGAAGATCGCATCATTTTTTGCATTGTTCATTAGTTTAGAGTTGACTTGGAATTTAGGGAGAAATTTCTTGATTCGTTTTGGATCACGGTTATGAATTGAAGAATAAGTGTCAGTTACAACCACATCGGCGTTTTTGGTTGCAATGAATGGATCGGTAGTTAGTTCAATGCTAGTTGCTTTTTTGGATTCTTTAATTACTGTCTTGTCTGGCTCGAAATTTTTTGGAGTTGCAATTGACATTTCGATTCCAGACAACGCGGCACCATAAATCATAGAGTTACACACATTGTTCCCATCACCGATCCAAGCAATTTTCAATTTTTTGAGATTTTTCTTTTTTTCTTTTATCGTCATAAAATCAGCCAAGATCTGACACGGATGAAAAGAATCAGACAATCCGTTTATTACAGGGATGCTTGAATGTTTTGACAAATTATTTAGTAATTCATGATCATAAACTCGTGCCAGTATACAATCAGAATATCTTGAGAGGGTTTTTGCCGTGTCTTCGATTGATTCACCTCTAGATAATTGCATGTCATTAGAGGACAAATTGATTGCATGCCCACCTAATTGAAACATTCCTGTTTCAAAACTTACGCGTGTTCGAGTAGACGGTTTTTGAAAGATCATTGTAAGCGTCTTATTTTTTAAAAGAGGCGTGTATTTGCCTTGGTTGAGTTCTTTTTTTAGTTTAATCGAAAAGTCTAGCAACCCTGAAAATTCCTTTGGGGTCAGTTCACCCAAAGTAAGCAAATCTTTTGTTTTGAGTTTCATTTCCTAAAGAATCCAAATAGGCCTCGTTTCTTTTTAGGTTTTTCTTCTTTATCATGTTTTTGCACATCTTCATCAGAATCAAGCACGTCATCAGTCTTTTTGACTTCAGATTCCCCAGGTTTGTGTCTACCGTTCTTAATCCATTCACGAATTTTTTGTCCTAGTCGTATTGCATCATGATCGTTTTCAGGTGGCGGTACATCAAATAGATCTGAATAAGTTGCAATATCGTCATCTTTGATTCCTTCAAAAGGATCATCTGAAGAAATAATGATTTCTGGTTTTGGCTCTGGCTCTGGCTCTGGCTCTGGCTCTGGCTCTGGCTCTGGCTCTGGCTTTGGCTTTGGCTCTGGCTTTGGCTCTGGCTCTGGCTTTGGCTTTGGCTCTGGCTTTGGCTCTGGCTCTGGCTTTG
>JAGQHE010000012.1:14070-27401 GCA_020431995.1 Candidatus Nitrosopumilus sp. | reverse complement strand
TCTGCTTCCCCGTCAAAGGAAAACTCCCCTAGTCTCTTGGAATCAATGCCCAGTCTCTTTGTGACACAGACAGAGTCTGTTGCAAAGGCTACTGTGTTTTTCTCCAAATTGTTCTCCGTAATGAATCTATAGAGTTGCGCCCTTGTGTGTCCTGTAATGCTTGCAAATATTGCAGGATTGAACAGATTCCCTATGACTCGGTTCACCTTCTGGCCAGTTTTCCCATAGATGGAATTTAGAATGATTTTAAGTGGCTGCTGCAGTGGATTGTTCTGTTGTTTTAGTTCGAGGCGTTTTTCATAGAGATTTTCAATGAATTCGCCGTATGGTCTCATGTCAGAATTGGGCACAAACTGATATCCCTCAAGAATCCTGTAAAAGTCTGATACTCTACAGGCTTGGAGCTCTTGCAGTGTGCAGTAAGTGATGAATTTTCCTGAAGGAAACACGATGTTTTGATTTGCTCTGAATGCAAACGGCGGTATCGTTTCATCATCCGGAATGTCTGCCAGGATTCTAAAAAATCCCAGTCCTGCCTTTTCGTGTACGGACTTTCTCTTTATCCATTTCCCGTCATCAATGTCTGGAAGTTGTGAAATAGCAAACGGGTATGCAGAGTTGATGTCATAAAGATATGCCTGCCCTATGAACCCTCTTTTCATCATCTCAAACCTTCCTCCAAAGTATGAACGAAATGCCAGATCTTGTATTTCGTATGGTATCGAATCAAATCTTGGAAACAGAATTCCGTTGTTGATTAGAACCTTTTCTGCCAGGTATCCAGAACTGGGCCATTTTGCAGGATAGAATGAAAACGCATCATAAAACAGGGTAATCCAATGCTTGACTAGCTCTTTAGTTAGCATACAATCAGCAATGCAGTAATTTCTGATCTTTTTCTTGTTATGAGAGTAAAACCATGGTGAAAATTCCGAGCGTTTTCCTTTTAGTTTCAGATACGAGTCAGGCAATTTTCCAATGTTTTCGAGATACGCATCTGCCAAGGACTTGTTGTAAAATTGAGCAATGTCATAAAACAAAACACTGTGATGCCCTTTTTTGATTCTGAGTAACTTTGATGGGATGTATTCTATTTTATAGTCATGATGATAAAATTCTAGTTTCCTAGTAAGGTTGTAACGGAATAGCTCCTGGTCAAGGAGTTTGAGTATCACCTCGGCATCATATGATAAATTGTAAAAGAAATTCCAAGTGTTCTGATATTTCTTTGAGAATAGAAATTGAATGGCAGAGTCCGGAGTGATGTCATCCAGAAATCTGCCGTCAGAATCAGCGATAAGAAAGATGTCTCCTCTCCATGTCTCAGTGTCTATGGCATGGATTTCTCGTAGTTTGGAGCATGCAAAATTGCGGTTTTGAGGCCTGTCTGTGCGTAATTTTGCTAGATCTTTATAGTCAGTTACGGGGACGGGTTCTGCCATATTGCATCCTGTATCTTGCTTGGCTTCCCATGGCGTCGTCTGGTCAGCTGTGAGCGAATCTCGCCGTATGTCAGGTTTGGATAGTTGTTTCTGATTTGCCTGATATAGTTGTGGTACCGTCTGAGTTTTCCAGAACGCGTTTCCTTTCCCTGCCTTTTTTCCTTGGGCTGATTCCTTTCCAGCCTCAAGAGCTGCCTCTTGGTTCGTTCCCGCAGTGTCTTTACTTCCTTGTTGTTTGGAAAAATCCTTAGTGCGTCCAGCCTTTGCCTTAGTTTTTGTACTCTTGCATCATTCATGTTATGCCACCAATGGAAAAGAGGGCCCTAGAACTCTAGGACGTACCTCCGTATCGGAAAACCGTTCTTTGATTTGCCTATCCATGTTTGGAGACGTATTCTTTTTCCTTCTCTGATTTTCTTTGTTCGTACTCCGTCATTCCACTGCTTTAGGAGTGACGCATTCCTTGATGTGTGGGATTTCAAAGGAAGTATCCTGTATTCCAGTTTGTCATCTATTTTTTGTAGCATCTGAACATTCACAGAATACTCTGTCTCAAACGTTCCAAGATCAGAGACCTTGAATTCTAGATAGTCTGGTTCTTCTTGGTCTTGAGACTTGTAGTCTCCCCATTTGATGTAGGTAATTGTCTCTGTACTCATTTTCTCTTACATCTCTTTTTTGGGGACAGTTTGAGGAATTTCTCTCCGTTTTCTTGCACTAGTTCTACCTTCATTGTAGATGAGCGTCCAAGGTTAGCCAGTGCTGTTTTAGGTAACGAGACAACTTTGGAAAAATTCTGTCCAGTTACCTTTCTTTCACCAAAGTCAGTAGTCATGGTGTTTGGCCTGACTTTGGTATTGTTTTTGGCAGTTGTTCTGCCTTCTTTTGATTTAATCATACAAAGTAAACACCATTATCAAATATGGAATCTTTAAGTGATATTCTGTACTATCTGGATTCATGCCTAAATCACGCCTAAAAAAACACTCAACTAAAAAACAAGTGTACTATAGACGAAAGGACTATCGAAATGCAATAAAGACGCTCAAACTCATTGCAAAGAACCCGTTTTCGCCAACTCATCAGATCGCTGAAAAGTTAGGAGATGGGTTTGCAATCCCACAAAACAGAGTGATTGGAATGATGAATCATCTCAAGGAACTTGATTATTGTACTGAATACTCTAAAATCTTTAATGAAAAATATGTTTGTTCACACTGCAGTAAGTCGTATTATTATCTTGTTAAAAGAAAGCAACTAGATTTTGCATTAGATGAAAATGAGAAAAGGAAAAAACGAGGAAATAAGTTTGTGTCACAGGAAGGATATGTTTTGGATAGGCCAATAGTTATAATATGTGATAATTGTTTTGTCGTGCCAGAACCGCATGATGACGAATTTAAAATACGGAAAAGAAAACATGACTATTATAAATATTGGAGACTATCTGACAATGGGCTGTTTGTCGTATTGACTTTGTTAAAAGGAAAATCACGAGAAAATTTAATTATCCATAATCAAGAAAATACAATATTCAAACTTCTAAAAATTTTGCTATCCAGCCAAAAGAAAGACTATGTTGAAAGTTTTGTGTCAGAATTAAAACATACAATCTTGCATTATCCTGATCTTACTGACACTGTTAATAGATGGGAACAGCAGATGAATTCTATTTTACTTAACTCAGAAATAGATGAAAATCGATTTTCTAAACTTGCAGAATATGTTCATGAGATTAAACAAAGAGAGTTAAGATTGAATATGGTCAGATGGAAATGACATTACTTAGAATCCTTAAATATTCATAAAATATGAAAAAGCGTGACAATAGGAGACACTCTTCTTAAAATTACTGATTATCCATTTGCATATTCTTTAATGGCCATCCTGTTTGCTAGTAATGGATTAGAATTACTTTCTAAAGATTCCTTAGTGTTTTTGGGCATTGCAGGAGCAATCGGAACAATATTGACCATAATAGATCCTGTTGGTTTTATCATAATGCGCTATATGAAATGGGTTGAAAAGATAGCATTCTTCTTCTTTAGTAATCCTAATGCTCAAGAAACTCGAACATTTAGACTTCTACAGAAAATAAATCCTAAGTTGAAAGAACAGAGTAGAATTTGTAAGAACTGGGAAGAAGTTGAGAATGCATTTCATACAAAATCCATAGAACTAGAAAAAGAGAAAATTGTCAGCTCATATTATTTTTTGATTCTGATTGTTTTTACATATATCATGATTGGGCATTTTGGAGCAATAGAAAATAATTCAAATTATTGGGCAATTCAAAAAATCTGTGATGTTTCTTGTGTAAAAGACTATTCGAGTATCACGTTAATCATAATCTCGGTGATTTTGGTAATAATTATTTCATTGAATGCTGGAAAAATATTCAAGAAAGTTCGAACTGTATCTACTTATTTAATGGGAATTAATCATCCCGTTGTTACAAAAACATCAATAGAAAATTTATCGAGGTTTATAGAATCAGGAGATTGGAAAACTGCCGAATATTGGAGAAATATTGTTGAAACCGAATTTCTTAACGAACAAGGATTAGTAGAAGAAAGAGGTGAAAAATTAAAAAATCATATGAATGCATTAATAGGACAATTCAAACAACACAAAAACTATATTGACGAAAATAATAACAGATCTCTAATAAATTCTCTTACCAATAGAAAAACCTCTTCGAAAGAGGTTTTAACTATAGACATGTTATGCACATTTTCAAATTATAAAAATTTACTTGAGCATTTCTATACTGATACCAGTTTGATGCGTTATAATAAAATCTATAAAGTTTTAGAATTAGATGAGAAATTCAAAAATAGTCTTAATGATACTAATGCCAAAATAAACGAAGGTGTTGAAAATATTTTAAAAAAATTATCTGAATACTCGTCCGATGTATCGAATGCAATTTCTAAAAACGGTGGACCATGGATAAATTTGAAATTACTCATTGAACACTTAGAATGTTTTGTTCAAACTACTAACAAGGACATTATTCCAATTTCAGAAAACCCTGATTACCACTTATTTCAAGTAAGAATATTTGATCATAGAGAATATGAAGGATATGGTCAAGATGTCATTGCGGAATTATATCAATCAGATGCAGAAATACTAACTAAAGAATTACATGAACTTTCGAATAAAATACGGAATGAAAATTCTGTATTTACAACAACATGGCTAGAACTTCGTAAAGCTGAAGAAGATTTAAAACAAATGATTAACGAACTATTGTTAAGCTACGAATTAATGACTATTCCAATAAGAGGCTCATGTAATTATTGTAGAAACGAAGAATTTTGGAGCAAAACCAGTATTGTCAATGATGAAAATAAAGTCAAAGAAATTTCACCTATAATGTATACCAAACAAAAAATCTAAATGGAAAATTCTGAAAATAGAATCCGGAGCAATTTGAGACATACGTTAACAGAGGGAGAATTTTTACCCATAATTGCAGGTTTCTCTAACTATTATAACCACTATTTTTTGTGATTACAAATTCATAAACAAGAGTGAACCTAGTAACAGTCTACAATGGCAGTGGTTAACATCTTCATATTCTGTCCCTGTTTGGTTGGTACGTACATAATACTAGTTTTTATTTATTGTTTAAATTCAAAAAGAAGAAAGATTATTTTTACAACCACAAAAGTCAATCAGATCCTGAATGAAAATCTTTACAATTGTTATTTCCTGAACTGATTTCAAACCCTCAACAGTCTTTTTTCCATGTTTGAACTCATACTTTCTTTCACATCGGAACTGTCTTTCTAACATCTCTAAAAATCTCTTAATCAAAGCATATTCCATTACAACATTTCCGTTTCTAGTATTGGAATACTCTTTAAGTTTGATCTGTCTCCTAGAGTCTTTATGATTGGCAATGGAAAAAACAGAACAATCAACTAACCAACGAAATGGCTCTATGATATCATACACTAGTGGTTGAAATCCTGTGTGGGTTTTATGCATGAATCCAAAATATGGGTCTAGTCCAAACCCGCAGACAAATTTTGATATCTCTCCTGCAAGCACTGAATAGCCATAGTTCAGAAGTGCATTGATGATGTCAGTTGCGTTATTCTTTGATGTTCTGATAAATGACTGGTTTCGTGACTGGAAACCATATTTTCCAGGAATAAACTTGGCAAATTCCTTGAAATAGACTTTGCTTGCTAAATGTTCTTTCTCTGGAAGAGAATCTACATCACTCCCTATCATTTTGAGAAGTTTGAGTTGAGATTGCTGCTTCATCAAAATAATCTGCTTTTGTAGGTATTCACGTTTCTCAGGATTTCTAAACGTGTCATATTGTGCCATCCTGTACTTTGTGGCAGTAAGAGAATCCATCATACCGTTCATGAATGTGACGGGTTTACCATGATTGTCTAATAGTATGACATTGCGATTGTTCTGAGATAATAGTGATAACGCTTCCGTAGATACGTAGCCTTTGCCTTGCAATACAATCTTTTCATATGGCATGTTCTTGACAAACCATTCTTCTGTTTCTGGTTCTGAGAATGTGTCATGGTTGCTTTTCAATACGATTTTAGAATTTTTCACATAGATTGAATGACCATATCCTTTGAGGAATTTTACGTTGTAATGGTTTCTTTCTCCCTTTAGAGTCAACACGTGTTAAATGAAGAAGGATACATTGTTATGATTTCACGTAATGCTTTTATGAGTTTGGTCAAGTCTGGGGAGGATTTTCCTATTTCAGGTTCTCCAGTGACAGCATCAAAATCAACAAATGAGATTGCAAGTCGTATCTTATGGCCTTGTTCTCCTGTGTTTTTTAATTCAGTTTCTTGCTTTATTTTATCTGAAATCTTTGATGGGTCAAGATAAAAATCAAATGTGCCACTACCTCCCAATAGTAAATCTTCTGCCATCTCATCTCCTAATTCATCATCCATATCCAACTCAATCAACGAAACTGCTTTTTTCAGCTTTGTTTGATGATCATAGATTCCATCTTTAGAGGATAAGAAAATTTTGGAGATATTCTCTTCTATTTTATCATAAATTATCTTTGCCTTCCCAATCTCTTCCATTGCAAATACAATCTGTATTGCCAGATGCTCTGTCCTGTTGTTTGATACATACATGTCTGCGTCATCAAGATACGACCATGCATTATCCAGACACATCTTGATTGCTCTCTCTGTCTGCTCTTGTGTCAGCTCGAATGGCTTCTTGTTACCCATCATTACGATAAACAAGAAATTTGTTATAATGATTTTCCAACAAATAACACACCTCCATGCTTTCTAGATGGCCGTCTGTTTTCACGCCTAGGGGAGGGGCATTCTATTTTTACTCTTTGTCGATGAACTCGTTAACACCTGATGTTCTGGTTACTCAATCAAAATTGCAGGCTTGAATGGCCTTGCATGCCTTGCCTTGCCCTTGGGGTCATAAATGTCGCCATCTGATTCGGAGTACACCTGTATCTCAACCCCGAACTCTTTCCTGCCGATTGCTTTTAGCTCTGACGCCAAGAACTCTCTTTCGTCAAATTCCTCTGATTCCAATTTCATCTCCTTGATGATCTCTGGCTCTGAATGCAGGTCCTTGATTACTTTTTGCACATAGTCTGGCATCTTCTTGGCTTCTGCGGTATAAGGATCTGCAATCAATTCTTTCATCACGACCCCCATGTTGTTCTGACCGCCTACCATTATGCCAAGTATCTTGCGATACACGGTCAGTTTGAACTGATCAGAATTGACATAGATTACAATTCGTTGTGGGGTGATCTTTGTAACTTTGAGAATGTTTGAAATGTCCGCAATTGTTGATCTGAGTAACTCCTCTGCCTGGATTGATGCGGGATCAACGCTTTCTTTGGAGTATTCTGGCCAAGCTGATTTTGATGCCAGGCCGGAGTGTCCAAGTCTTTCCCACATTTCCTCAGATATGTGCGGCGCAAACGGGGACAGCATTGCAACCCGCGCAGAATTTATCTTGTGCAGTATCCATGAGATATTCTCCCTTCCTTTTGCCTCTGCCCTTCTGTGATACCAGCTCAGGTCCGATTCGAATGAAAACAAAATGTCATGCAATGCCTCCCGCAGTCTCATCTTTTCAATTGCGTCAGTTACCTCAGATATCATGTTCTGGGTTTTTGATAAAATCCACCTGTCCTCCGCCTCCAAATTGTCGATTTTCACTGCTCCTGCCTTGGAGCATTCCTCAAGAAGCGACTCTAGCTTGTTTTGGATGCCTGATACTGATTCCATGTTGAAATCGGCGTCTTGCAGTAGCTCAGCTGACGATATTATTGCCAGTCTGATCGGATCTGCCCCATGGTCCCTGATTGCGGTTCGAAGCGGAATAATGTTTCCCATGCTCTTTGACATCTTAGCGCCATTCATCATTACGGAACCATTAACTACGATCTCTTTTGGCCAGTATTTCCTGTCAAATATTGCGACATGGTTTAACACAAAAAATGACAAATGGTTCTGAACCAAATCCCTGCCCGAATGACGAGAGTCAACAGGATAGAAATACTGGAATTCTTTTTTCATCCTCTCGATGGTCTCTTCTGGCAACTTTGAAGTCTGAGCAGCCAATGCAATGTCTCCCCTGTCTAGGAAAATGTAGTCAAAGAAATCCCTGGTGAGATTCTCTGGAGTCACCGTCCCGTCATTTACAAACCGTGAAATGGTATAGTATGCCATGTAGATCACGCTGTCTGACAAGCTCTCCACAATCCAATCCCTGTCCCATGGCAGTTTTGTTCCAAGTCCCTGCTGTCTTGCACATGCTCGCTCATGTAGCCAATCGATCACGTCTTTGAACTCTGTTTTGATCTTGTTAGGCAGGATGTTCATGCCATCAAAACAGTCTCTTGCCTTTTCCTTCCATTCCTCATCCCCGTAATTCAAAAACCACTGGTTTGACAGGATCTTTACAACGCATTCGGTCCCACAGCGACATCTTACAGGACCGTTCTCAAGCACTGGAAATTTTTCTAGGTGCTTGTTATCCTGCAGCCATTCCCTTACTTTGTCTCGCCCAAACTCTACTCTGATTCCATGGAATTGCCCGCACCTGTCATTTAGTTTTCCGCTGGTGAACTCTTTGAGGTACAGCTCATTTGTTGCCTCTTCTAGTTTTTGGTCCGATTGGCTGGTTATTCCCAACCTCTCACAGACATCTTTTGCTGGAATCTGGCCATACCCTTCAGTAATTATGATTGGAATGGGCTCGATTTTTAAGGCCATCTCGTTGCCTTTGCCCTTTAAATCCATCAGTGCCTGGTAGTCTTTTGGCGCATGAGCAGGCACTGACATTACCAAGCCAGTCCCAATGCCCGGCTCTACAAAGTCTGCCTCCAGTACTGGAATTTTTGCGCCATTGTGTAGCGCAGTGGCATACTTTCCAATCAGATCACTGCCTGCGATGTCGCCCTCAATTGAAATCTCTTTTTCAAAGAACTCTAGCTTCTTTGCACATTCTTCTGAGACTATCCATTTTTCGTTATCTGCTTTGATCTTTTTGTAGACGGTATTTGGGTTTGCCCAGAGATTTGTAATCCCAAAAATTGTCTCAGGTCGGAGTGTTGTGATTGGAAATATGAAATCATCAAGCTTGAATTTGACCAGATAATTCTTGTCATCAATCTTTGGCTCTACATCACCCATCGTATCATGCTGTGATACCGGGTTTTGATCGCGTGGACACCATCCGACCGGATGAGATCCCTGTATGATCCTGCCATTTTCTTTGAGATTTGTAATCTGCCATTCGATAAACTTTTGATAGCCTGGAACTATGGTTGTAAATTCTCTACGCCAGTCGATGGAATAGCCCATCTCGATCATGCCCGACTTTATCTCCTCATGAAAATAGTCTGCAATCTTTATTGGCTCTACAAATGTCTTGATGTCCTCTTCTGGCACATGATACACATTTCTTAACCCGTCAAGAATCTCTTTTTCCCCAGCTTGAATTCTCTTTGCCATCCCAAGAACCGGAGTGCCGGTGTAGTGAAACCCCATTGGAAACAACACATTGTACCCCTGCATTCTGTAAAACCTTGAATGAACGTCGGCCAGCGTGTATGTCCTGCCGTGTCCGATGTGCTGCGGTGAGTTGGGATACGGATATGCCACTGTGATGAATTTTTTCTCCCTGTCATCTGGGTCTGTCTCAAAGTCTTTGGATTCGTTCCACTTTCTTCTCCATTTGTTTTCAATCTCGTTCCAATTAATTGTCATAAATCACACTTGTCCTAAAATCATTGATTTTGCTTTGGTTACTGCGGCGTCTTTTTTAGATGTGTCCTTTCCGCCACCTTGAGCAAACCTGTCATCTCCTCCGCCGGAACCGCCTAAAATTGAGGCTATTTCCTTGGCAATCGTGCCTGCATTGATCCCTGACTGCTCTCCCGCATACACCATAATGCGTATAGTTGGGCCAGATTCAAACACTCCACAAAATGCGGTCTCCGGATCCTTGGCTACAAGTTTCTTGCCAAAGTTCTGATGGAAATAATCGTCATACTGCTCGCTTGCAGTAAAGCACAGCTTGTCTTTGACTGTAATTTCATCAATTTCGCCTGATTCTCCGTCCAAAATCTTCTCAAGCAGCATTGGAATCTTTTCTCTTGCTTTTTGCTTGTTTTCTTCCCTTCTTTTCTCTTGCTCCTCTTTTTGTGCGGCCTCCTTTTCTTTTTGTTTTGATTGCATCTCTTGCTGCTTGACATACTCAAACGCAGTCGGGCCTGAGACAAACTCTATGCGAACAACACCGTCTTGAATCCTCTTGGTCCTCGTAATCTTGATTAGTTCAATGTCCCCCGTCTTTTTGACATGCGTTCCGCCACAAGCTTCGACGTCTCTGTCCTTGATTGATACGATTCTTACTGATTTTACTGGAACAACACCTCCCTGGTAAATTCTAAATCCGTACTTTTGCTCTGCATCTCCCCTATCAAAGTATTCTATGGAAACAGGAAGGTCTTGTTTCACCATGTTGTTTGCAGCATCCTCAATCTGCTTTACCTGCTCGTCAGTCAACGATGAATGGTGCGTGATGTCTAGTCTGGCATGATCATCCTCTTTGAATGCAGAGTGCTGCCAAACCCATGATCCTAGCACCTCTCTTGATGACGCATTGATGATGTGGGTGCTGGTGTGATTCTTAGTAATGTTTGCACGCCTTGTTGCATTTACCGCGCACCTTACGATATCCCCTTCTTTTGGTGTGCCACCTTCTAGTTGGTGAACAATAATGTGCGCATGCTTGTCAACATTGATTACATTGAATCCCGCAATTGTGCCGTGATCTGGCTCTTGTCCGCCGCCTCTTGCATAAAACGAAGTTCTGTCTAGCACGACTTGATCATCAAATACCTTGATGACCTTTGCATCAAACTCCATTGGGTCGTCCTTGTAAAACAGAGTGTCTGTTTCTGGCAGTTCGTCCAGCGGCAATTCTGTAATTGCCTTTTTCTTCTCAGACTGGTGCAGGTCAGACAGTTTGGAGTAAAACGAAGATGGAATTTCAGATATCGCGCTGACTTCCTTGAGATATTCAGGCGTGATTCCGTCTGACTCGTACAGCGTGATGAGCTCCTCCACACTGGGTACACCCTTCTCGCGAATCTTTTCCGCCTTTTTCTTCATGTGAACTTTGGATTCTTCATATCGCTGTGATTCTATCCTGAGAATCTTTTTTACATCATCTCTCTTCTCGTCAAGCTCAGGATACGTATTCCTGAGATAATCAATGTGGGTGTCAATCAGATCATCGATGTCCAGCTTGAGATTTAGCTTGCTAATTGTTGCGTTGACTCTTCGCAGCATGATTCTTAGATTGTATCCCCCGCCAACATTGCTTGGCAATGCGCCATCAGTAATTGCAAATATCAAAGTTCTCAGATGGTCTGCAATCAGATACATTCCTTCAAGCGGCGTGATCATTTTGTTTAGTTGGTCGTCTGTTAATCCAGATTTCTTTACTGCGTGGCGTTTTACGTCGTTGAGATCCTCAAAACTGTCTAGTGCCTTTGCAATTTCCGTAAAGTATCTTCGTAAAATCTCTGAATCCGAGTCAATTCCAATCTTGTTAAATAATTTCTGATTGATTGGGCCAAAACAGCAATCGTATGCTGTCGGCGTTCCCATCGTAATCCATGCAAATCTTTCAAGACCTGCACCCATGTCAATTACTCTTTGGTCAAGCGTTGTATGTTTTCCCAACTCTCCCTGAAATTCGGTAAACACTGCATTTCCTAGTTCCAAACCTCTTACAAAATACTCCAGTGATGGGCCAAAAGAACCGCCTCCTGCCCAAACGTCTTCCACAAAGATTATCTCTTCTTTTTTAATCCCGAACTGATCAGTAAGCAGCCTATAGTCCAAATCAACACATTCGTCTTTCCAATACCCTTTTCCCTCTGGAATGCTGTGCTGTCCGATCATACAGAAACTTGAAAAATGCCTGCCTGTAACCCCGACATTTTCCAAATCCTTGAAACGCAGGCACGTCTGTGGAACTACTAGCGGGTTTGCAGGAAATTCAAAGACTACCTTTGAACCCATGACTCTTTGAAAGTCAACAACTGACGCAATTGTAAAGTACAAGTCATCGCGCCATCTGCAAACAACAGGATATCTGCTAACTGACGTGTGGTTGTTTTTTACAAAAAACTCTTCAACTTGTTTCCATGCCTGTGTGTAATCAAATCGCTTGGCCGTTGGCGGCTCGCCAATAAATGAATAGGTGTCATCCGCATCATCAGGGCACAAATCTCGTCCGGCATTAAGCGTCCAAAAGAATCTGCCACATTTTGAGCAAGATTTTCTAGTAAAGCCCTGCTCTCCAAATAATTTCACGTTATAGTATCTGTCAGGATCCGATGAAAATTCTCTCAGAATCTCTTTTTTATCCAACGATGAGGGCTCCTCTAACCCGATATTAAGAATTGTCGATTAATAACATGTTAAAGAATCTGAAATGACTGTTTTTTGTTTGTCTGGTTTTGGTGTGTGTATGTCTATTCTTTCAGAAATTTTTTTATCTCTTCCACTGCAGGCCTGTGTGTCTCATCTGGATTGATCAGAGACCATGATTTCTCCTTGTACGTTTTGTCCAGGTTCTTGTATCCGTACTCCCAAAAAAAACATCCTGAATATCCTGAATTTCTAGAGTTTTCTAGGAATTTTTTGACTGCTGTTGCTTGCAGAGAATCATCCCATTCTTTTGTCTCTTGGCCACATTCTCCAATGATGCATGGTTTTGAGATTCCAAGCGAATCATATCTTGGCAAGTCTCCTGAATCATCATACTTGTGAAAATCAAAAAAATCCACAAATTCATGTATCTTATTTTTGGCTTTTAGTATCCCTGAACTTTCTTGAAATCCGCATGATACTGCAAGTCCAGTTTTCTGTTTTAATGTGGTCAATGCAAATCTGATGTATCTGATCAAATCGTTCCAGTTGATGCCTGTTTCTTTTCTCCTGTCGTCGTACTTGTTTTGCTCCAGACCTTCTGGCTCATTTAGCACATCTATTGCCCAGGTCTGATTCCTTATTTCTGGGATGTAAAAGACTTGATATACCGCATCTATGAACTCATGTCTCTGATTGGTGATTATCTCTTTTGCAAGTTTCAAATATTTCTTCTTTACATTCTTTGACAAATCGTCTGCAGTGATCCCCCACGAGTCCATCAGGCAAAAGTAAAACTTTACGTCATATTTTTTTGCAATTGCACATGCATCAATCAGATTGTAGATGAGTTTCCCGTCAGGTCCTATGATCCTTCCTTGTTCAATTATCAGTCCCTCAAACCTCTCAAAGAGCCACAATCTAACCACTCTTATCCCAATTTCTGAAA
>JAGQHE010000012.1:0-13874 GCA_020431995.1 Candidatus Nitrosopumilus sp. | reverse complement strand
GAGTATTTTTTCATAGGATCAGTCTCGTTGTGATTTATCATCCCTCTTGCATCTGCAATTGCGGCAGCCGCCAATCTCTTGTTCACCTCTGCATCAAACACGCCTTCAAGTGCATTGTATGCCCATCCATTGGCGCCTGTATTTTGTAAAAGGCCCTTCACATATCCACGAATAAATGTCTCTTTGACTTTTGGATTTTTTTCTTTCCAGTCGATTATGGCTGGCACTGCATCAAGACTTTGTTTTACGACCTTTTCAACCTGTTCCTGTTCAAGTGGAAAGTTTTCGATGTATTTCTGTGCCACCGCATATTCTATTGCTTTTTTAAATGCCTGGCCGCTTAGACTTGCCAACAACTCATTGTACTTCTCATCCCCGAAATTATCTTTGATTGACGTTAATGCAAGGTTCTGAAGTTTTTCCTTTTGTTCTTCCGGAATTTTTCCATTATCGTCTCTGAGTTCGTTTGCTGCTTTGCTATACATCGATACCGTCTTTACTGCATCCTGTGTGATCATTGCAATTTGCTCTGCTTTAATCTGAATGTCATACTTTTCTTTGAGGTATTTTGATACTATTGGCCCCACTACCGTTCCTACAAGAACCATGAAAAAGTTTGATTCTAAAATTTGAATATATGGATTTGAATCAACAGTACATAACCCCCACTCCATACATCCAATTGAAAATATCATGAGTGTACCGATTATCGCAAGTGTGGAGCCCGCAATGTAATTCATATAGTTTGAAAATTTTGTCTTCTCGGCCTTTTTTGAGCCGTCTTTTTTCATATCTGCTGTGGTTTCTTTCATTTCAAGTTCTTCTTTTATTTTCCTACTTTTTGCCTCAAACATTATCTCATTCTCTTTGCATTTTCTAATTATTTTGTCAAAGAATTCTTTTTCTTTTCCACTGAGGCTTTTACTCATCTCATCAAATTCAGATATCTCATCTGAAATCACTTCATTAACTTTCTTGATGTCTATCTCAATTCGTTCCTTTCTAGGCTCATTAAGATCCTGAGCTTTTTTGACTAGGTCTCTTGAACGCTCTGTAATCACATTGTGATATGAAAACAGTCTTATTTTAATACGATTATAGTTCGTATGGCATTAAGCTCTTCAGAACCTGTATGAGACAAGAGCTGGTATTTTCTTGGAAGCGTGTCAAAATAATAAAATACAAACTCTGATTATTTGCTCATGTGAGAAGTTTGTCAAATACCACGTCAAAATTTTTGATTTGCCATCCATGTAAACTGTCTTGAGACGAAAAGATGCTGTTTTAGTTTAGATGAACATGATTGATTTGGCTCATAAGAATTACGTCCTATTGGGCAGGAATAAATAGAATATGCCTGTACAATATTCATGTTTGGACGAAAGCCTACTCTAAAAGAAGGAACTCCTATATTCTCCGTCAAAAAAAATGGCGAGTTTAATGACTTTATTTTTGGTGTAGTGACTGGGATTGATGGAAGAAAAGTAGGTGTTAACGGTGTCATTGTTAATCCCGTTGGTTTGAAAAATAAAATAGCTCAAGGAAAAACAGGGGAACGTTCACGGGAAATACTGGAACACCCAACTCCTGATAATGTCGTTTTGGCTCTGGTGTACAGGGTAGAGCATGAAAACTTTACAGATGTTCTAGATCTTGATGTTGACAAGTGTGATATCCTTCCTCCAAAAATTTACGGGATGCTTGATGGCTGGATTCGGGAATCTCTGCCAGAATTCATCAACACTGTCTTGTCTCTGCCATCAGGGGCTGAAAGGGATGAGGCAAAACGAGTTTTAAAACACAGAATGGATACTTTGGTGGATCCAACCCTGAAACGAACACTGTATGCTGTTTGCAGAAGTCTCAAAATTCTCAATTGATTTTAAAATTTCAGGCGTGACTTCTCCATAGTTTTATATTATCCAGCAAGAAAATCTCGATACAATGGAATATGTTTATGCTGCTTTACTTCTTCACAAGCTAGACAAAGAAGTTAACGAGGCAAACATCAGCTCAGTTGTTAAAGCATCTGGAGCAGATGTTAATGAAGCCCAAGTTAAAGCACTAGTGGCAGCCTTGGCCGATGTCAACATCGATGAGGCAGTTAAAGCCGCACCTGTAGCAGTTGCAGCCGCAGCCGCACCAGCAGATGCAGCAGCCGGTGGTGAAGCAAAGAAAGAGGAACCAAAAGACATGGGTAAAACCGAAGAAGCAGCCATGGAAGGATTGTCTTCATTATTTGGCTAAACAACTTTACTTTTTTCCAATTTAATTTTGATCTTTGTTTTTTGCTGATTATTAATTGACAATATTCATTAATCTGTGTGAATAATCCCTCGTTTTCCAACGTATTGAATCCTTGGTGTTTTAGACAATCTGTGAACCGTCTTTTACAGTAACTGGATCTAAAGCAGTTTCTTGCCAAGCGGAACATTTTTTGAATAATTGCCCTGACAACTGTAATTGAAGAAAGTTGTAACGTGAAATTTTGGGTAGTTCATCGCATGCCATGACTAATGTGTTGTTTTGGCTACCACACCGTGTATTCTAGATTTGCCAGTATTGTAGTTGTTCCTGATGGTCTTGGATTACATGCAATGGGGCAAACATAATTCGAATCTTTCTAGGTGAAGGAAACTTAGGATGGTGTGTATCCTTTTGCTTGTCCGGCAACTGCCCTTGCTTGAGCATCTGCTTTTTGTAAAATTTGCTCTTTTGTCTCGTCTATCATAAATCCTGACTCAATGGACAGTGAGCGGGCGTGTTGTGCTGCCTTGCTTAGAATTAGTGAAATATTGTCTGCAGTGACATATGCTGCTTCTATGGATAGCGAGACTGCTTCTTGGTGTGCTTGTGCAAATTGCTCTCTTATTTTCTCAACATCGATCACCATCTCCTCTTCGGCATATTTTGTTCCTTCTTCCAATGCTGAATAAAGTGAAATTCCTGCCTCTACTGGCTTTATGTCCAATTTGCCTAAAAGTGATGCCAATTTTTCACTAATGACCCCGCCCTTGGCAACCGGTGTGCTGTCCTTTGAAATCCAGATTGTTCCTTGATCAATTTTGGTCGGAATGCCTGCCTCTTTGAATTCGGTAAGCATTGGGCCTGGTGCAATGCCCGTGTTTTTTGCGGGTACTACTATGTCAATACTTGCAATGTCTCCACCTCTGGCCGCCATCATGATCTTATTTTTAGCTAGTAAGACATTGAGCTTGAATGGTGACATGTTTGTGAACATGAACATACATTGCCCTTTCAGATCTTTGGCAATCTCTTTGATTCCTGGAATGTCTACTTTGTTTAATGCTAGTTGCGCAACCTTGTCTTTGATACTTACAAACTCCACTTCGCCCTTGAAAGTTTTTCTTAATGGTAAAATTTGTGACGAACGGACCTTGGTCATTTTAATAACTGCTACTACTTTGTATTTTCTTGGAAGTTCCTGTAGCTGTTGATACATCTGGGCTTTTCTTTTTGGATACTCTGTTCTGTTCTCATGCATGTTTCTTCTTGACCTCTTGAATTTCCTTGACTGGCTTGCCCATGGTGGTTTTTATGATGACTCTTTTCATGTTTTTCTCACCATTTGGCAGTTTCTTTTCAATTGCGCTGATTATTGTATGTGCGTTGATTGCTAGATCTGCATCTTCCATTGACTCATCGCCTATTTTGCATGATGCTGACAATGACGCCCTCGTTCTGACTTTGATTGATGATCTGAATCTTTGTAAGAAAGCGTCAATTGATGCATCAAAGGGAACCGGTGTCGGCATTTTTCCTCTTGGACCTAAAAGTTGGCCCAATGTTTTACCGACAACTGGCATTACTTTGGTGTCTGCCAAGAAGAAGTCATACTTATTGATGAATTTTCGAGACTCTCTTTTGTTAGCTCCAAATTTATCTAACTCGTCTGTTCCTATAACCGAATCTGCCTTTGCTTGTTTTGCCTTTTCACTCATGTCTCCCGTGGCAATCACGCATACTCTTGCAGGAGAGTCAGTCTTTGGAAGCTGAATCACTTCGTTGAGTGCAAACCCCTTCTTTACGTCAATATCTTTAAAACTCATAATCAGCTCTATGGACTGCTTGAATTTTTTTTGCTTAGTAGCAGCTTTTGCCTCTTTAATCATGTCCACTAGCTGAGACTCTGTAATCATTACGAAGATTTTTCTAGAAAGCCTACTTAAAATCGTTTAGAGGTTGCAATTTCTCGCAATCATTAATTCTAAAAAATCAGATGTTTTCTATAAAATATTTAGAATTTCAAACGGATTTTACTCAAAACCTACATATATTAAATCATAACCAAATTTTTCTAATATCTTGCACAGATTTGATGAATTAGATATGAAATTGCTTTTTGAACTAACCCATGATGGCTCCATCTCCGTACCTGCACTCTCTGCCAAACTGGGAATTAATGCCTCTGTCCTGTATAGCCGAATCAAAAGACTGATGAAGAAAAAACTAATCAAGAAGTTTACTATTGAGATAGACGACTCCCTCTTAGGAATAGGTGTCAAGGCAACTGTTGGGATCAACAGAGATCCAAAGTTCAAGGACTCAATTCATAAAAAATTCATGGAGATTCCTGAAGTTGTCTCGATCTCTGAAGTGACCGGAAGATTTGACATCATGATTCACGTTTACGCAAAGAATCTTGAAGAACTTCATTCGATTGTGATAGAAAAAATTGGTAAAATTGAAGGCGTACAAAACTCTGAAACTTTTGTGGAGTTACAAAAAACAGACAAAGATCCTGTTTACCTGACTAGTTAAGGGAATTTTGCATCCCATTTTCCTTCGTTTATCTCAGCAGTGATTTCTTTTGGAGTCTTTCCTTCAACTTTAACCCCTAACGCTAAACACGTGCCAATGATGGTCTTTGCTACTGATTTTAATGATGTTGCATAAGATTTGTCTAGTTTTGTATTTGCCACTTTGATAACTGCATCTAGTGTGACATCACCGGCCCATTGTGTGCCTGATGCCCCTGAACCTTTTGAAATTCCTGCCTCTTTCATAATAAGAGCTGCAGCTGAAGGAATGCCGATTTCAATATCGTATTTTTTTGTATCTGTATTGACAATGACTGTTACTGGAACTTTCATTCCCTCAAAATCTTTTGTTTTATCGTTGATGGATTTGATGACTTCCATGATGTTGACTCCAAGAGGACCCAATGCTGGACCTAATGGTGGACCTGCAGATGCTCCTCCGCCGGTTACAAGTGATGATACTTTTTGTTCTCCCATGTTTATTCACTTTAATATGAAAAATTTAATCCTTGCTAAGCCTCACTTAGCTTTAGGTAGTTTGCGTCTACTGTGACTGGTAATTGATATGATGCATCCAGTAAAACCACTGTTGCCTCTTCCTTGTCGACATCTATTCTAGTGATTGTTGCCTTCATTCCCTTGAATGGGCCTCCTGTAATCTCTACTATGTTATCTACTGCTAATTGTGAAACTGTTGATTTCTTGACAAGATACCCCTCAATGTCTTTGAATTCCAGCTCTCCCCTGAGCTGTCCCCTGATGTGTCTTACTCCTTCCACTGCCATGTATGCATCACTAGGATTTACTGCTTCAATTACGACATATCCTTTCAGATTGTCAACTAACAAAACTGACTGAATGTTGATCTGATTTGAATTTGCTTTTGCTTCTAATAACCTCATCACTACTTTCTCTTGACCTCCTGTAGTTCTAATTGCAAACAGATGTGATTTTACCTCCTCAGACATTTTTATCTACCAAACGTGATCACTGAAAAGACAAACTGTATTGTAAAACCTATGGCTCCTACTCCAGCTATTCCCATTAATACTAGTCTAAGATGCTGTTGATATTCATCTTTGTCAGGTTTCTTGGCCATTTTCATGGTATTGACCATGTTCTTGACAGTTTGCTTTGGATTCACTGCCTGAAATTAATAAGGTGTCCTTATATCTCTTATCTCATGGAACTACTGGTTGCATATCGAGATGACCCTGCTGGTTACAATATGGCAAAATTCCTTTCAAAGGAAATGATTCAAGACGGTGATATCTTTCGGGGAAATTACTATGACTTATTGATTATTCCAACTCCTGCTATTTCCTCTGATTGGTTGGAAGAAAAGTATGATTATGATGGTTTTATCTTTCTGTCAAAACATGCTGCAGAGTCAGGAGTGTTAGCTTTGACTTGTCACAGTACTGGAAATTTTTCGGATGCAAAATTCGGTGGAAATGAAAGGCAAGTTGCAATCCCTTATCCTGATCTTCAAAAAACATATCTTCAAACTCTAAAGAAAAACCAAGCACAGTTTCCAGAATTTCAAATTACAATAGAGGCAACTCATCATGGGCCTACTGCTCTAAGCAAGCGTTCGTTGTTCATAGAGATAGGCACAACTGAAAAACAATGGAATGACGTATCCTTGTGTAATTCGGTTGCATCTTTGGTCCATGAAGTGATGTCTCATCCGATTAAAAAAAACCCAGTTGCAATTTGTTTTGGTGGGACTCATTACCCTTCAAAATTCACCGACATATTACTTAATGGCACATATGCCCTTGGAACAGTAATCCCAAAACACGCATTGAGTGAGATTGATAAATCTTTGTTCTTGCACATTCTTTCACGAAACAAATTGGCAAAGACTGCTCTTTTAGATTGGCGAGGACTAGGTTCTTACAGGCAAAAGATTCTTGATCTTCTTGAATCGACAAATCTTGAGGTGATAAAGATTTGAATCTTCAACAAAAAATCTACAAAAGACTCCTTGAAGTGCCAAAAGGTCAAATTACAACTTATGGTGCTCTTGCAAAAGCTGTTGGATTAAAAAATGGCCAGAGAGTTGTTGGACAAATAATGAACAAAAACCCGTATCCTGTGATTATACCATGTCATAGAGTTGTTATGTCTACTGGTAAAATCGGCGGATATGCATATGGGGAACATGTTAAGACAAAGATGCTAAATGATGAAGGGATACAAATCAAAAACGGGAGAATTGTGAACTTGAAAAATATTCTTTATAGGTTCTAATCTTGTCTTTTTTCTTTAATCTCACCCATGAGCATCCTGAGGTGAGCTTTGTTTCTAACCGTATTTCCTCCAACCTTTTTGTATAGTGCCCAGAATTCGGGATTGGTCAAATCTTTTCTATCTTTTGCAATTTTCAGTAATCGCCTTAATGCACGAATCTTTGCAACATATACTTCCTTCTTGCCCACTCTTGCACCCTTTCTGCCTTGTTTAGAGCCCTGAGTTGTTCCCCTTTTGTTCTTCTGGGATTTCTTTTGATGTGCCCTCCCTTTTGATGTGCCGACAATTGGTTTGATTTTGATAGTGTTAGCAGTAATTAGACTTCTGATGTTTTGCCTAGTGATTGCATCCGCAACATCATCCAAATGATCCGTATCAAACTTTATTCTATGAATTCCGACACCGGCAACTCTTGCCGCTAGTCTTTTCTTAGCCTTAAGATTTACTACCACTTGCACTCACTCTTGCATTAAAAATTTTAAACTTGTTTTCAATTGCTTTAATTATGATCTCTTTTCTTTTTCTGGTACCAACACTGTGTCCAAATCTGACACCGTCTTTTTTTGGATCCAGTTTTTCCAAATCCTTTAAATTGTAAACTATGTTGTCTGTAAATCCTGATGGGTGCAACCCTCTGGATTCTTTTGGACCTCCAAACCCTACTTTGACAAGGCCTGGGCGACTCCTGCTTCTCTGTTTTCTTTGATGATGATCAATCCCTTTTGGCTTTCTCCAGTTTGTTTGCAGTCTTACATAACGCCAGCTTTCTGGTCTGACAAACTCTGGATTGTGTTCTTTAACTTCGCTTCTCTTTGCAATAAGCTCTTTGTTAATGACCATCAAATTCCGTTCTGGATTTTGAAATAAATACGTTCCTAGATGACGGATAATTTTTTGATAAGAAAAAGATAATAAGGAACTTCGGGCAGACTCTATATCTCATGACCGCGCCTGGGATTTACAATATTTCTTTTGGAGGCATAATCCTCTGACTCAAGTACTGGGTACTGCAGCAACTGAGAAATTTTTATCCCAATTGACTCAATTTGGAATTAAACCATCCAAAGTTCACCGGAATCTAAGCGTGGATGCAATGGTAAAATTAGCAGTAGAAAGAAAAGAGGGCGTAGTGAACTCTACAGGTTCTCTATCCGTCAATACTGGAAAATATACTGGCCGATCCCCTGATGATCGATTTATCGTATATGATGATAAAACTCGTGATACTATTGATTGGGGTAAGATCAATCACCAGTTCCCAACTGACAAATTTCAAAAACTGCTTGAAAAAATGAAGCAGTTTGTAACTGACAAGGAACTTTTTGTCTTCGATGGCTTTGTTGGCGCAGATCCAAAAAACCGTTTACCAATACGAGTAATCAATGATCATGTCTGGCAAAACATGTTTTCAAGAAATCTGTTTATCCGACCAACTAGTGAAGAGTTAGAAAAACATGAACCGGAGTTTACAATTTTATGTATTAATGACTTTTATGCGGTCCCTGAAATTGATGGCACCAGAACAGACGTCTTTATCTTAATTGACTTGACTAGAAAAATTGTCTTGATTGGCGGTACCGAATATGCCGGAGAAATGAAAAAATCAATGTTCGGCGTAATGAATTTCCTATTGCCTGAACGTGGTGTTTTCCCAATGCATTGCTCTGCAAACATTGGTGAGAAAGGTGACACTGTGTTGTTCTTTGGATTATCTGGTACTGGCAAAACCACTCTATCTGCAGATCCTAACAGAAAATTAATTGGTGATGATGAACATGGTTGGTCTGATGACGGTACTTTTAATTTTGAAGGTGGCTGTTATGCAAAATGTATTAATCTTAGTCAGGAAGCAGAGCCAGAAATCTGGAATGCTATTAAACCCGGTGCGGTTTTAGAAAATGTAGTTCTAAAAGATAATGTTCCAGATTATGATGATAATAGCCTGACCGAAAATACTCGTGTTGCATACCCGTTAGATTTCATTCCTGGCGCAGTTATTCCAAGTGTTGGCAGTAACCCTAAAGTGATAATATTTTTGACTGCCGATGCACTAGGTGTCTTGCCTCCTATTTCTAGACTTACCAAAGAGGGGGCAATGTATCATTTCATGTCCGGTTATACCAGTAAGCTGGCAGGAACTGAAAGAGGAATCAAAGAGCCTAAATCTGTATTTTCAGAATGTTTCGGAGCACCTTTCATGCCTAGACCTGCATCAGTCTATGCCAAATTACTAGGAGACAAAATTAACCGACATGATGCTGTGGTTTATCTTGTCAATACAGGCTGGTCTGGGGGCCCGTACGGAGTAGGGAAGCGAGTCAAGATCATGTATAGTCGTGCTATGATCACAGCTGCCATTTCAGGCTCGTTGGACTCTGTAAAATACAGACATGATGATTTGTTCAATCTTGACATCCCAACTGAAGTAAATGGTGTCCCGCCTGAAATTCTTGATCCAAAAAATACCTGGCTTGACAAGGACTCTTATGATCTTTCTGCAAAAAAATTAGCTCAGATGTTTGTTGAAAACTTCAAGAAATTTGAGAACGTATCATCTCAAATAATTGCAGCAGGTCCTAAACTTTCATAATATTCTGTTTTCTTTTAACTAGCCCTACTGTTCCTATCATAACTACAATGCCTGCAATTATGATGATCTGTTTTTCTGGAATGGCGATCATGTCTAATTCACTATGATTTCCTGAAATAGATCCAATCTCAATTGTATTGTATGCGTTTGACGAGTTATCCCCGACTCTAATCTTGGCCTCGACCCAATATTCTGCATTTTCGTTTATCTTGACTGACGCCTTTTTGAATGGCGTTGTCGTTACCGTCTTTGTCTCACCATCTTTGCTGTTTATGACTGAAATCTTTGCAAAGTCCCATTTTTCTGGATGGTTGATCTCAAAGAACAATTTCTGATCCTGTTGAGTCACTGACACAGAACCTGGGGTGCAGTGGAGTAAAAACGGAATCACATATCTTGTATTTTCATGTTTGATTGTTATCTTACCCTCATAATCTCCAAAATTCTCTTCAACCATGTTCATCTTAATTCGTACTGTATTTGCCTCCAGGAAATATGCGAATTTGATGAATTCAGGCCCCTCAAATTTTACTTCTAAACTATCTAATGTGCCGTCGATCAATTTTAATTCCAATTGCTGCTCTCCGACCAATTTGTCAGATGACATGTTGACCACAAAGTTTGGTGGTATAATGATTAGCCTTGCACTATATGCATTACCAATATCCAATCTTCCAGATCCTGCCTCATTAACTGAAAATTCGTTACCATATGCATCTGAAACAGGCTTGCTTGTTGTCAAAAGCAAAGATTTGAGTTCATGGTGGTGTAATTGGGGGTTTTTTTGTAATAATAACGCTGCAGCGCCGCTAACATGCGGAGCTGCATAACTTGTTCCGCTTGTAAAATTGTATCCGCCATTATTCTGCGTGGTATTAATGTACGCACCAGGCGCTACCAAATCTGGTTTTATGTAAAACGGCGAAACAGGCCCCCTTGAACTAAAATGAGCTACAAAATCTGGATTATAAAATAAATTCAGAGTTGCATTGGTGTTGCCAATCAGTTCTTTGATTTTTAATCCGTCATCCCTGTCTATTGATACTACAGGAATCCGTGGTTTGTATTCTGGTTCAATAAATTCATGAATCAACTCTCCTAAAAAAATTCCTGGCTCATTATTGTACACCAACAATGCTTTCGCACCTGCGTTTGCTGCATTTGTCTCCTTGATTGAAAAATATAATAATTCTCCTTCTATGTCACTGCCTCTCTCGACAATTACCACTGCGTCTTTTACGTCTATGTCTTTGAAGTCATCTATTTTTCCATAATTCGCAAAAACCAATTTCCCGGTAACTGGATTTTCTAATTTTGGAGAGCCTACCATGGGAATCACAGTATATGGTTTTTCATCAATCTCCAATGTTGCAACCATGCTCGAAGTAAGATTGTTGTATGTGGCGCCAACTGTGACTGAACCAAAATTTCTACCTGGGCTCCCAATTGTTTTTAATGCGGGCCCATCATTTCCTGCCGCAGTCACAACAAAAATCTCTCTTTGCAGTGCGTGATTAACCGCACGATCAATTGATGCATTCGTTTTGTTCACTCCTAAGCTGATGTTGATAATGTCTGCATCATCATCTATTGCTTTCTCAATTGCCCTGATGATTAGATCTGAAGACACCCCTTCACCGTTTTCTGAAACCTTGTATGCAAGAATCTTTGCTTTTGGCGCTATTCCTTTAATCTCCCCATCTGCCGCAATTACTCCTGCCACTTGAGTGCCATGACCGTTTGTATCCATTGGTGGTTCCCCTTCGTGGATGAAGTTATACCCACCAATGACTTTTCCATCGTAACCCCATCCAAACAAATCTGGATGATTGAAATCTATGCCTGTATCTATTACTGCTACTCTGATGCCATCTCCGTCAATTCCATCCATTCTGGGAATATCTGCTCCCACAAATGGCACACTTCGCTGTAACAATGCCCTAATTTCATTTTCATATTGTAAAATATGGCATAAAACAAAAACTCCTGACAACACTATCACTAGAAAAAAAATTGCTAATGATTTCACAGATTATCTGTCAGTATGGCAAGTAAAAATGGATTGCTTCATAAAGCAATAAATTGAATAAATTCCTAAAAACACTCATGGGAAAATACACTCTTCCTGAAATGCCATATGCATATGGTGCACTAGAACCTCACATTGACGCAAGAACTATGGAGATTCATCATACAAAACATCACCAAGCATACACTGACAAACTAAATGCAGCTCTTGAAGCATGTCCATCTGAGATTCAAGAAAAAGATATCATTGACATTTTGTCTGATATCTCATCTGTTCCAGAGACTCAAAGAGGTGCAGTTAATTTCAACGGTGGTGGTTATGACAACCATAGGCTATTTTGGAACAATATGAAACCAAATGGAGGTGGAGAGCCTGGAGGTTCAATTGCAGATGCAATTAAAGATTCCTTCAAAAGTTTTTCTGACTTCAAAGAGAAATTCTCATCCGCTACGGCAGTTATCCAAGGTAGCGGTTGGGGATGGTTAGTATACAACCCCTCTTCAAAAAAGGTTGAATACAAATCAATGCCGAACCAAACAAGTCCAAGAACCGAAGGTCTCATTCCTTTATTGGGCTGTGATGTTTGGGAACATGCATACTATCTTCATTACCAAAACAAAAGACCCGATTACATCAGCGCATGGTGGAATGTGGTTAATTGGGATGAAGTAGAGAAAAGATTCTCACAAGCAAAATAAATTTCTAATTTTTCTTTTTTTTAAATTCGTCTGCCTATTGGCTGCCGATTTTTTTATTTTGCCAAAGAATGAATTTATAACCATCTGAGAAATCTTTGTTATAAATGAGTGAAGAACAAGCTGAGCGATTGATGCAACAAATGCAAATGCTTGAAACATATTTTTCCGATCTGTCTCAAAGAGAGGCAACTTTTGTAGGCATCTTCAGAGAAACAATTGCTGCAGTCGAATCCATTAAATCCCTTAGTCAGAAACCCGAATCTGAAACTCTGGTTCCAATTGGAATGGGCGCATACCTTCCTACAAAAATTTCATCGAACTCAAAAGTTGTCTTGAATATAGGCGCGGGCGTTGCAGTGGAAAAAGACTTTCCTTCAGCGATTAATTTTCTTGAAGCACGAATAAAAGAAATTGAGGTTGCTATCAATGACACTGCTGCAAAAAAACAAGATGCTGCAGGACGTTTAGAACAAGGACGGATGCAAATTAACCAATTAATGCAGTCCATGTCACCTCCAAGCTCAGGATAAAATATGTTTGATAAACTTCGTAAAGCATTCTCTAATGCGGCGAAAAGTCTTGGGGAGAAGGAGCTTAATGAAAAAGATGTAGAGACCATCCTTTTTGACTTGGAAATTGCACTCTTGGAATCTGATGTGGCAACTGAAGTAATAGATTCCATAAAATCGGATCTGAAAGAAAAGTTAATCGGTTCAAAAGTGGAAAAGAACCAAATTGAAAAGTTTGTTAAGGACAGCTTAATCTCAAGTATCTCTATTTTGTTTGACAGTGCCGGAAAAATTGATCTCTTCGGCAAAATTAACGAAAAAAAGAAATCAGGACAACCTTTCTTGATTCTATTTGTTGGGATTAACGGAACTGGCAAGACCACATCTTTAGCAAAACTTGCATATCTTTTACAACAAGCAAAATATTCGGTAGTTGTGGCAGCTGCCGATACTTTTCGGGCTGGTGCAATAGAACAATTACGAGAACATACAAACCGTCTTAATCTGAAACTTGTTGCTCAAAATTATGAATCAGATCCAGCAGCTGTAGCTAGAGACGCAGTATTATATGCAAAATCTCACAAAACAGACTGTGTCTTAATTGACACTGCAGGAAGAATGCAAACAAGCAAAAACCTGATGGAACAAATTGGAAAGATTACCAAAGTTGTAAATCCTGACCTGAAGATCTTTGTTGGTGATTCTCTAGCTGGAAATGACACTGTAAATCAAGCACGTGAATTTTATGAACATGTAAAATTCAATGGCTCTATTCTAACTAAGAGTGATGCCGATGCAAGAGGCGGTGCGGCATTGTCAATAGTAAAGATCACTTCCACTCCTATTCTTTTTGTTGGTGTTGGTCAAGAATATCCTGATCTAATTCCATTTGACAAGGAAATATTTCTGAAAACTGTTTTTGGTTCCTTGGACGGTATTGACATAATCAAGTCTGTTGCCTCAGAGCCAAAGCCAGAGCCAAAGCCAGAGCCAAAGCCAAAGCCAAAGCCA
>JAGQHE010000091.1 GCA_020431995.1 Candidatus Nitrosopumilus sp. | reverse complement strand
CAGGTTCAGCAATTAAGAGAGCTTAGAGACAATACAATTCTGAAAACAAAGTCAGGTATGGCATTTATGACATCTTTTAATCAATTTTATTATTCATTTTCACCAACAGTTGCAGACTTTGAAAGAGAGCATCCAATTTTCAAGGAAGTTACAAAAATGGCATTAACTCCAATGTTATCATCGTTATCATTATTGAACCAAATTAATATTGATTCAGAGGAAGAGATGTTAGGATACGGCATACCCATAGTTCTTCTGAACATTGGAATGTATATTGGAATTCCCATATTTGGGATTCTGAAGATGTGTCAATCTAGAAAAACTAGTATTTCATAACTGGAAATTCCAGTGAGGTTTTTATGTATCCGTGGAAGTAATTCATCTAATGAAGACTAAAGCAATTAGCTCATTCTTCGTACTATTTGCTATCGCAGCTGGTATTGTCTCAATGGCACCAGCCGCTTTTGCAGATCACTCAGAAGTCACAATCTCTCCGGCACCAGGTTCTGGTGCACCAGGTTGTGAAGCTACTCCTGATGGATGTTACATTCCAAGTACTGCAACAGTAGATGTTGGCGGTAAAGTAATCATGTCAAATACTGATACTGCGGCACATACATTTACAGCAGGAACAGCAGAAGGAGGTCCAAGTGGCGAATTTGATACTGGTTTGTTGATGGCAGGAAATTCTTTTGAATTTACTCCAGCAGCAGCAGGTGAAATTCCTTATTTCTGTATGGTACATCCTTGGATGAAGGGTTTGATCATAGTACAAGAAAAAGAAGCTGAAGATGGTCATGGTGACGATGGTGAAATGATGCACATGGAAGGTGCTGCATCAGCTACCGGAATGTTGTCAGATGGTACAAAAGTTTCAGTTTGGACTTCAACACCAACTGCAGGCGAAGCAATGGAGATCTCTATTGAATTTGAAGGTGCAGAGCATGTTAACCACGACATGATGGTAACACAGAATGGCAAAGAAGTTTTGAACGACAAAGGTGCACATCATCATGATGGCAAGGGAATGCATAAAACAGCACCATTGAGTTCCTCGGATCCAGTAAACATCACAGTAACATTCCAAGGTTATGGTGTAAATGATCCTAAAACAGGACCAATTGGTGAGAAAGTAGTATTTTCAAATGTTGTTCCAGAATTTGGCACAATTGCAATGATGATACTAGCTGTTGCAATCATAAGCATCGTAGCAGTAACTGCAAAATCTAGAGTCATTCCAAGATTTTAGGAATTCCTCTTTTCTTATTTTCTTTTAAGTAGTGCAATTATTGCTAAGACGATTGCTGCCGCTGCAATAGATAGTCCAAACACTGCAAAGTCATAAGACGCTCCTACATCTGAAGAAGAAACAGATGTCTCACCAGACTTTAGTTTTGAAACATCTTGTTGTAATGATGACATGGCATTCTTTAGAGCAGCAACGTCAGCAGTTCCTTCACTAGCAGTAGGAGGAAAATCTAAGACTGCAGTAGACTCTACATCCTCAACCGGGATTTTTACATCAATTGGGATCCCACGGATATTGCCTTTTAGATCTATACTATAACTACCAGTTTTGGTCGGTATGATTGGTGAAAAATAGTATCCAGGTCTAGGATCAGAATTCATATCAATTTTTTTTGTGGCACCGCCAAACATCACGATAGCATCCACATCTTTAAAAACACTGGTAACACCTTTGTATGATCCTTCAGTTTCGCCAGGTTCAGTAATTTTTAGTACAAGATCATTGCGTATTCCTACAACAGGGGGCTCAATTCCCCAACCTACTTCAATTTGATACTGTTCAACATGAACAGTAGTATGCCCAAATGACGGTACAAGTATCCCTACAAAAAATAACAAGCCAATAACACCAAAAACTACTATTTTCACTACTGTCATTTTATAATAACACATTATTATCTTTACGTGAATTGGTACAAAGGTTGAACTAGTGAAAACTGTTTAAATTATCAATAATAACTTGAAGATTAAATGCAAAAATTTCTTATTGTTTTACTGATTGTTTCGTTTATATCCATTCCATTTGTGTACGCACATCCATTTACAGAAAGAACAATTCCGAATCTGGCATCAAATTCTCCTACTGGCACTACCGAAATAATTGCATTTTTTTCCGAACCAGTAGACATAAACTTTAGCGAGATTAAAGTATTAGACAGTAATGGGAATCAAATTGATAACAGAGACACTAGATACTACGAAGGAGAGTCATCCCTTGTTGTTACAACTCCTCCATTAGAAGACGGCATATACACTGCATCAACTAAAGTGCTCTCTAAAGTTGACGGGCATCTAGTTCCAAGCGCATTCCTGTTTGCAGTTGGAGATGTTGTGATTGATCCATCTTTGTTGGAACAAGAGAGGCCATCGGAAGTCATATTTTTGCCAGAGGCAGGTGCAAGATTTCCAGGATTCGTAGGCCAGACAATTATTTTGGGTGCAGTTATTGCATCATTGATAATTTGGGGAACTCAGAACAAACAGATAATCAAAGAAGAGATTGATAAGATAGAACCATTTCACCATAATAAATTCATGTCAGTTACAGGAATTGGATTGATGTTAGTTTTTGTTTCAAATATTCTGATGATTGCGATGCAATCGATTAGATTGGAGGCATCGATTATGGATGCAATTCAGACAGATTTTGGTTTTACTTGGATTGTCAGAATGAGCATTACTGTGATTTTGCTTGGGGTTTGGTTTTGGCTAGATAGGAAAAAAATCCTATCAAAGAGAAACCAGATTCCATTTCTAATATCTTCATTGGCACTGATTTCAACTTCTAGTATGATAGGTCACGGAGCAGCTAGTGGGGAAACGGGTGCACTGTTATTAGACTACATTCACAACTTAGTTGCAGCAGTTTGGATAGGAGGTATTTTCTATTTTGTTTCAGCATTGCTTCCCACATTATCTCATCTAAAAGAAAATAACAGAGAAAAGATGAGCTTAGTTCTAATTCCAAGATTTTCAATTGCGTTTATCATTTCAGTAGGAATAGTGATAATTACAGGACCAACTTTGATGTGGTTCTTAGAAAGTGATATAGGATTAATTTCAGAGTCTGTGTATGGTCAATTAATTATTCTTAAAATTATACTTGCAGGAATAATGGTTGGGTTAGGGGGGGTGTTTCAGTTTAACGTTCAGAAAAATGCAGAAAAGAATTTTTCATCAGGAAAAATTTCAGTATACAGAAAGCTGAAGAGATCACTTAAAATTGAGGCAGTATTGGGAATCATTCTTCTCGGATCTGTGGCACTGCTAACAAATGGGACATTACCTGCAGGTGAAATTCAGAAAGTTGATGCCCAGGAGATTATTTACGGTTTTAACACTGTAGAGTTTTCAGAAAACGCAAAATTTGACATCAACATCACACCATTCTCTAGCGGAACAAACACTATTGTGGTTAAAGTAACTGACTTTGAGGATAAGCCGCTATACGATTCGAATGAAGTCAAGGTAAAGATATCCAACCCATCAAAGAATATTTCGCCAATTGAAATTCCAATGCAGGTATTCAAGCATGACGAAGGCGATCCAATTGAATTCCAAGGACAGTTAACATTTGGATTTTCTGGTGAATGGCTGATTGAGATTGAAGCTCAAAGAACAGATAATGCAAATGAATCAAAGATTTTGAATCTCCTTGTAAAGCCAAGATTAACAGACATTCAGACTCAGATTACAGAATATGAATTTCCTGAAAACGCAAAGCCTCTATTCCCAATATATGATGGAAAAGATTCTATATGGATTAGTGATGCGTCAGCACCCCGATTATGGGAATTTTCACTAGAAACAAAAGAGTTTATCCCATATTCATTTGATGGGTTAGTAACCACGTTTCTGACTCAAGATAGTAAAGGGAGAATTTGGTTTACAGATACGCCGCGGAATCAAATTGGGTTTATTGATGCTGAGAGTAAACAGATTACAACAAGAACCCTTCCAAAACTAGATCCCTTAATTTCAGAAAATACACCGCTTTTCATAAAGTCTGATTTTGAGGATAATATTTGGATTACAATTGTCAATAAAGACAGGATTCTAAAATATGTACCAGATCTTGACAAATTTGAAGAAATTGTGCTACCAGATAAAGAATCACTGCCATTTGCTCTAACAGTGGACAACGATGGAAACATTTGGTATAGTGCTACGGGTACAGGCAAAATAGGATTCATCAATCCTCAAGATAATACGGTGAATCAGATTTCTACAGATGTCATACTCCAAGGTCCAGAGTCAATGGTTTTTGACAATAAAGGAAATCTATGGATTGCAGAGCATACAGGTTTGGCCATCACCAAATTTAATCCAGTTTTAGAGACATTTGATCAGGTTTCGATTACAGACAAAGACGCGCTACCGTTTGGTATGACATTTGATAAATACGATAACGTATGGTTTGCTCAACACACAGTAGACAAAATTGGAGTGTATGATCCAGACAACAATAACTTGCTTGAAATTCCAGTACCAACAGAGACTACATTTATTCAGTTTATGACATCTGATATTGATGGTAACGTATGGTTTGTTGAACAACAATCAAATAAAATTGGAACTGTGAAAATGACAGAAATTCCAGGAACTGCTTCACAGATAGGATCATCCAATAATTTTGAATTAAGATATACAGAGGTTGCTTCACCACTTATAGCATTAGGAATTATTGCAACATCGTTATTTTTTGTAAAAAGTGTTAAAGATAAAAGAAGATTAAATTCTTTGATTAACGTCTAGATAACAACCCAGCAGATTTTATTCCCATTGTGCCTACAAAGAGACCAATTGACAACAATACAATTGTTCCAGCAGGAGTTATGTCAAAAATATAAGAAATTAAGATCCCAACAACTACAGAAAAAACTGAAAAACTAATAGAGATTACAGCAGTCTGTTTGAATCCTTTGCCATACATAATTGCAGTGACATTAGGAATTACAAACAAGGCAGAAATTAATAATACACCTACAAGCTGAATTGACGTAACTACGGTTAATCCCGCCATGAACACAATTAAATAATTGATTTTTTCAACTGGAATTCCACTTACTTTAGCTTGTTCCTCGTTAAATGTTGAGTAAAGAATTTGTCTATAAAGTAACAAAATTACAAGGAGGATTCCACCAGTCAATGCCAAAATCAGTATTGTATCACTTACACTTACAAGAAAGATGCTTCCAAACAGGAAACTGAAGATGTCAATTGTGAATCCGCCAGACAGTCCAATAATTACGAGTCCTGCAGCAATTCCTGACGATAGTAATACTGCAATTGACGCATCGCCGGAGATGTTGTATCTATCCTTGATTTTTGTAATGATTAGAGCACTAGCTATCGAAACGCCATAAGCTGCCCAAAGAGGATAGATTCCTACCAGCAGACCCAATGCAACTCCTCCAAATGAAGAATGTGCAATTGCGTCACCAAATAATGAATATCGGCGCAAAACCAGAAACAATCCAATTACGGAGCAAAGGATTGCTATTGCAATTCCAGAAATTAATGCCCTATGCATGAAACCGTATGTTAAAATTTCGAGAGTCATGATTAATGATGATGCATGTGTTCCTGCATAGAGGCCTCAGAATATTGTTTGACAAGTTCATCATCTGAAAAGAACTTTTCAGATTCTCCATGGAAAAATAGCGTTCTGTTTAGACAGGCTACATGGTTTGCTAGTTGACTAACAGCATCCAGATCATGAGAAGACCAGATTATAGTGATTTTTTGTTTTGAATTTAATTCGTGAAGTATGCTATAGAATAACTCTATACTTTGTTGATCAATTCCTGTAACAGGTTCATCCAGAATTAGGATTTTTGGATTGTTTACCAATGCTTTTGCAATAAATACTCGTTGAAGTTGTCCTCCAGATAATTCACCTATTCTTCGATTACGAAGTTCGTGTATCCATAATTGTTGAAGAATCTCATCAATTTTATTTTCGTTAGATTCATTTCTCAATCCCATTCTTACTACATCACTGACAGTAGCAGGAAAATTCTTTTCAAAAATTGGTTTCTGTGGCACATATCCAATTTCTTTAAGATAATTTTTTGATTTTCTAATATCCTCACCAAAAAATTTGATGATTCCAGCATACTTTGTATTTAGTCCCAACATCGAATCAAATAAGGTGGATTTTCCCGCTCCGTTAGGCCCAATTATACCTAAAAAATCGCCTTGATTGACCACAAAGCTCACATCATCTAGTGCCGTAACATCTGAGTATTGAACAGTAATATTCTTGATTTCTACGATTAACATAATGCATCCTTTAGGTTTTCAAGGTTTTGTGTCATTTTAGATATGTATGTTTGATCAGACAAAACTTCTAGTGGTGATAAAATTAGTACTCTTCCTCCTATCTCATTTGCAATTATATTTGATGTGCGTGTATCAATAGTTTCTTCACTGAAAATTACTTTGATGTTTAATTCCCTAGAGGTTGAAATTATGTTTTCAAGAGTTTTTGATGTTACTTCTCCATGGGAATAATTTGAAGTGATCGTATACTGATTAAGATCATACTCTTCTGCAAAATAAGAAAATGCATCATGAAAAGATACAAAATCATGATTACAGCCAGATAGTTCATCTCGAATTTTTGAATCAAGCAGATCTAGTTTTTCTATATATTTTGCCGCATTAGATTGGTAATATGGTTGGTTTTCAGGATCAGATTGTGAAAAAGCAAGCGCAATGTTTTGTACTTGAATTTTTGCATAAACAGGATTTAACCAAATATGTGGATCTTTCGATTTTTGATCGTTAGAATTCCTGATTGGAATTCCATTACTTGTATCAACTATTTTACCAGAGTAATTAGTTTCTTGTAAATTATCAACCCAATTTTCAAAACCAATTCCATTGATAATTATCAAATCAGATTTCTGCATTCTTTGTACATCCTTGGCAGTTGGTTCCCAATCATGTGGTTCGACTCCTACTGGTACAAGTAAAACAACATCAACTTTTTCTTGTCCAACATTTTTTGAGAATTCATACAGAGGACTAAATGAAGAAATAACTTGTAATTTAGGGTTATCAGTCATCATAAATTGCTGTTCAGAGTCAGTTCCATAGACTACAATCGATGTTAGAGGAATTATGATGGATATGGCAATTATCGCAAGCTTTGTCTGAGGATTCACGCAGCAATTCATGTAGGATTATTAATAAAGATATAAATTCTTAATAAGTTTAGTTGCTAAACTTATAATATAATTAATAACATTAGGCATATGCCAATAGTCTCAATCTCATTAAATGATGAAATTCTCTCGGAACTAGACAGACTGCAATCATCGATGGGATTTTCAGGTAGGTCAGAGGCCATCAGAGCAGGAATTAGAGCATTTGTTTCTGAAGAAAAACAAAAAGCAGATTTATCTGGTAACATTCATGCAATTCTTTTGGTAGTACATAATGATGAGTTTGATCATGTTGTTTCTGGAATTACTCATAATTTTGAGGATCTGATTACAACGCATCTTCATAGTAAAATTGAGAAAGAAAAATGCATGGAGTTGTTTCTGATAGATGGGGACGCTGAGAAAGTTTCTACAATGACAAAAGATTTTCAGATAAACAAAAACATGGATACCGTGAAACTAGTTACACTTTAGATATTCAATGAGATTTTTCTAGATACAAAAATAATACTAGTTAGTGAAATTGCCAATATCAATAATACAACAGTACCAAATTCCGGTGCTACAACTAATGCGAATTCAGTTTCTTGTCCTGTATTTCGAATGTTTTCAAATTTAATAATTGTAGGACCAGTCTGATCTTCTGCAAAAGTGAATTTTTCAAATTCCCCACCAACTTGGGCAGTTCCAGATACACGATAAATTTCTTTTCCATTTTGGATAATCACCATTGTGTAATCAGAATTTCTTATCGGTTCATTTGTTTTTCCATCTCTGATTGTAAAAATAAAATTTGTGTCAATTCCAGGTTCTACATTCAGAGGATCCCATGAAAGATTTATTTTGAAATCCTCACTTTTTGTATATGCTTCTAACGGAAAAAATATATCATTACTAGTGGATATTTTAAATTCAATATTTTCAGGAAATGGTTCACCAGATTTCTTCATTTCATTTTTTAAATACCGCAGATGATCTTGTAACAATACAAGATGTATAATTCTTTCATCATCTTCGGTATAATCATCAACAGATACTGAAGAATTGAACAGTTCAATATCATTGACATACCCAGAATAACTGGGAGACAAGAACTCGAGGAAATCTTTTGGGAAATGAGTTTCTATGTGTACTACCGATACATGAGACATTTGTTTTTCACTCCAATCAAATGGCATTTCAAATGTAATTTGTTTA
>JAGQHE010000090.1 GCA_020431995.1 Candidatus Nitrosopumilus sp. | reverse complement strand
TTTGATTCAGCATCATACATGCTTTATGCCAAGAAGTTAAGGTATATCACAGATGATGGAACGCGCCATTTAGAGGATATCGCCGTATTCCCATGTAATTGTGAAGTATGTAAAAAGTATACCCCGGAAGAATTCCGGCAGATGGAAGAAACCGAAAAGATTAATCAGCTAGCAATTCATAATTTGTATTCAATAAAACTCGAGGTTGATAAGACAAAGCAGGCAATACACGAAGGAAGGTTATGGGAATATGTAATTAAAAAGGCAAGAGCTCATCCAAAATTATTTGAGATGATCGAAGTAATGACCGCCAATTATGAATTCTTAGGATTGAGCACACCAAAATTCAAAGAAAAAGCTATTTTCTTATACAGTAAAGAAGACCAATTTAGGCCGGAAGTTCAATCATATCATAGCATGGTTAGAAAATTCAAATCAAAGAAAAAGAAACTTGCAATCACTAGAGAATCCAGCACAAAACCAGGATATCTATCGCATGAATATGCAGGATTAAAAAAGAAATTCAAAGATTTTGATTCAGTTCAAGTATGTCAGTATAATCCGCATTTAGGATTAATTCCGATTGAGATTTCAGACATATTTCCAGCTGCACATCATGAAACTTCAAGAGTGAATTTTGAACCAAAAGAATTTCCGACTTTTGAAGAAACGTGGAATGTTTTCTTTAGCAGTAATACGTTTTCAGAAATACATTATGACAAGAACGATGACTTCATAAAACATTTTGTAAAAATGCTACCTAAAGAAATCAAAAAAAATCACTTGTTTAATTAAAAATAAGAAAAAAGAATGTGCTAAAAGATTCAGCTTATAGTGCCGCGTCTTCTGCCCAACCTTTGATGAAGATACCGTTTTTGTGAAGAGGTACTGGTTGTCCAGCTGTGTAATTCATTGGCCTCATCCAAAAGATTGATTTTGTTGGGCATACACCGATGCATGCACCATCAGAAATACATCTTTCTGGGTAGAAAACAAATGCTTTACCTCTCTTCCAGCCTTCAACAGGTTTTACTCTAAGGACATCAGGACCAAGAGTTGTACAGATTTCTACACATAGTGCGCATCCGATACATCTTTGTTCATCGATGTCTGGAAGTATTGCTATTGGCATTACAGCAGTAACTTTGTTTGGTTACTATTTAAACCATGATTGAAATTCATAACCCTGTTATGAAATTGATCCATGAATAATTCATGCACAGAATCCACATTAGAAATCTAAAAAACAAAAAGATAACGTGTTTAACACGTTTATTTTCTCATTGCGTCAATTTGACCAGAGGTTACCCAGTCAAGTAGTTCTGCAGATGATGGATTTAGGTCTGCTCTCTGTTTCATCAGATTGTTAACCCAGATCCAGTTTAATTGGTTTAGGAGTGGTTTGTTTGCTTCGTCACCAGCACGTGTTTTAGCGACGACGGCTTGATCTTGTTGTCCTAACCATTCTTGGAAGCTTCTTCCCATGACGATCGAGTCTTAGCTTACACTAATTAAAGCTTTTGTAGATTCCATAATAGGTATAATGATCGAGCATGTTCAAGAAGGTTTTAAGGTAGTTGAAAATCATTTTAATTCTTGGATGTTAAAGTTTTAGGAGCTGCTAATGAAGTTGGCAGATCTGGTTTTTTAGTCAACTGTAACGGAACAAAACTCTTACTTGATTACGGAGTTTTGTTTGGAAGAAGAGGATCACCGCCTCAATATCCTCTTCATGTAAAACCCAAGGATCTTGATGCAATCATCATAACTCATGCCCATCTAGATCATTCAGGCAATGTCCCATCGCTTTTTGTTAGTGGGAATACGGATGTTTATGCGACTCCTCCAACATTCGATTTATCAAGATTGTTGATTGAAGATATGCTAAAAATTGAAAAAAATTCGCATCCATTTGATTTGCCTGAAGTAAACAACATGATGAGAAATGCAAAGGAGATAGGATTCAGACAGAAAGTCACAAAAGGCAATGCAACTTTTGAATTAAGAGAGTCAGGGCATGTGATAGGCGGAAGTACAGTTTTAGTAGAGTCAGATAAGAAACGACTTTTCTACACAGGAGACATTAAGACGCATGGCTCAAGGATGCTGCGAGAAATGGATTTAGACATTGGTGAAATTGATTTATTAATAACCGAGAGCACATACGCCAAAACCGAGCAGAAGCCTAGAAAGGAGTCGGAAGCTGAGTTAATAGAATTTGCTAATGAAGTAATGGACAGAAAAGGAATATTGTTCATCCCGTCATTTTCAGTTGAACGTTCACAAGAGATCGCATGTATTTTGAGAAGTTCGAATTTCAAACACCGAATCATAATGGATGGGATGGCATTAAAGGTAAACGAGATAATGTTTAAACATCCAGATTATCTAAGAGATCCTCAAGTGTTTTCAGATGCAATAAAACACGCAACCTCAATCAGAGAGCACGCTGAGAGAAAACGTGTAATGGAGGAACCTTGTGTTGTCATATCACCGGCAGGGATGTTGGTTGGTGGAAACGCAGTCTATTATTTACAACAGTTATCTTTTGATAGTAAGAATGGAATAGCTCTAGTTTCATATCAAGGAGAGGGCACTCCAGGCAGGAAATTACTTGACACGGGCACAGTTTCCACTAGAGGTAAGGATCTTAAAGTGGCGGCAGAGGTAAAACAGTTCGAATTCTCTGGACATGCAGATAGGAAAGAATTATTTGACATGATTAAAAATATCAGAGGAAATCCAAAAGTTTGGGCAGTTCATGGCGATACGGAATCATGTGAAATGTTTGCCCAAGAGATTCACGAGAAATTTGGCTTGGAAACGTACGCACCTAAAGTTAATGATGAAATAACTATTTGAGATGGATGAAAATCAGTCAATAGACGTCGAGAATTCAATTAATAGTGGCCAGGTATTCCTATGGAAGAAGCATAATCATTTTTGGTACGGGATTAACGGCCAAGATATTCTAAAGGTGGACAGTTTAGGGGATATCAAATCATATCGCAATACCAGAGTAGATTTTTTTAGAAAAAGAGACGATATGGCGGAAATAATAAAATCAATTGCAATAGACAATGAAACAAAAAATGCGGTAAAAAAGTACCCAGGACTAAGATTACTTGATCAAGATCCTTTCCAATGCCTTATTTCATTTATTGTATCATCAAACTCCAACATTCAAAAAATCAAGAATAGTTTAGAAAGAATCTCAAGAAAGTTCGGAACTAGGGTAAAGTTTGAAAGTCAGGAATTTTTTTTATTTCCAAAGCCAGAGGGGTTGGCAAAAGCATCAATAAATGAGATTACAGATTGCGGTGTTGGGTATCGCGCCAAATATGTCAAGGAAGCTGCAAACATGAGTTTTTTAAAGATGATCGATTTCGAGTACTTGAAAAAATCTGACTATCATGACGCCAAAGAAAATATTTGCTTGGTACCCGGAGTAGGAAACAAGGTAGCTGATTGCATATTGTTATTTTCGTTAAACAAACTAGAGTCATTTCCATTAGACAGATGGATGATAAGGATTTTAGAAAAATATTATGCGGGGCAATTTCAGATTACAACTAAAACAATTACAGACAGACAGTATGACGCCCTTCATGAAAAAATCATAAATCATTATGGACGATATGCAGGATATGCACAGCAATTTCTCTTCAAAATGGAAAGGGAGAATTACAAAAAGAAGTGGCTGTAAACCCTTAAAATGGTAATTAATTGCTAGGTTTTTGGGCCCATAGCTCAGCATGGATAGAGTGCTGGACTTCTAATCCAGTGGTCAAGGGATCGAAGCCCTTTGGGCCCATTTAACAAAATTATTTATTCTGATTCACATGTAATTTTTTGTGAAAGACATCGAATTCAAATTAAATTCTACTGATATTCATCCAAATTCGGAAATCAAAGGCGTAATTTCTGTATCATACCCTGGAAGATATGATGGAGTTGTAATCAATACGCAAATTTTAGAGTCAAATGAGCACATAATATACAAGGAATACAATGGGAAAAAGATATCACAGAATGTCTCAAGATTGTTTATCAACAAAGACATGATGCCTGAAAACAAAGCAGAGTTTACCGCACTAATAAGATTCGAACCAAAACAAGAACATGAGATAAAATTCAGGGCATCAATTATAGAACAACACAAAGAGATTGAGAGTCAGATAATTTTTGCAAAATATTCCTAGAATTTATTAAGTTCTATAGTTATTTTTCCTGTCATCCATGGATGAGGCTGACAATGATAAGGGATTTCCTGAGTCTCAGTAAACAAGAACTCGTATGTATCACCAGGTTTTATGACGCCTGGCGAACCAAAATCGCCACTGTAAGAATCGGTTGAAGGCTTGTCAGGAGTTACTGTATGTGCAGTGTCATCATGGTTTTGCCAGATTACTTTATTGTCAATCTCTAATTGTACAGCTGCTTTGTTTGGAACATAATTTTCATTTCCTTCAATAACCGCACCAGGAACAATTTCAATGATGAAATCTTTTTCTGGGTGCAAGACATGCTCTGACACTGATGGTTTTGCCAGAGATTCTGGTAGATAAAATGAGGTATAGAACACAACGGATGCAGACATGCCTACTATCAGCGCAATTAATCCAATTCCATATGCATGGCTTGACGTAGGCGCACTCATGATTTTTTAGGACCTCTCAAGTTATTATAAAGTTTGTTTAAAATTTTTGAAATCATTGCTTGCTAAGATCTCCAGAACCAATATTTGCATTATTTGTGCTGATTCCTAAATCAGACTGAGTTTTTGGGACGGAGACTTCTGGAGCTAATTCTTTTTGCGGGGGGTTCCCTTCTGAAGTTGCATCTTTGGGAGACGTACTTGGCTGGACAGAGGCATCAGGCTCTTTTAGTTGCGGTTTTTCATCATGCACAGGAACTGGTGCTGGGGGGGGAGCATTCTTTTGTTGACTCAACGCATACCTATACACGTGGAAGAACGCTGCAAATACAAGTATTATGATTCCAACGAAGAACAATGACACATTCTTCATTCCAGTTAGTGCCGCATTGTATGCTGCAATATTTAAGAACACTTGGAATGCCAACAGCGCTACAAGCAACCAGTTAATCCACTTTTCAGTAAGATTAATGCTAGCGACTTTCTTTGGACCGCTGCTTTTTGCAAGCTTTGCCTTTCTTTCCGCTTCATTTGCAAGTTTGATCATCATGTAACTAAATCCGAATCCTAACGGAACCAACAAGATCATTGTAGAGTAGAAGAATATAGGATCAATCACCAAACGTTCTACTAATGGTTTTGAGATATCAGGTGAGATATAGAATCCCCAATAGGTTGTAACCATGATTTGGGCAAGACTGGTAATTCCAAACGCCGTGATGAACGGTCTGTCTCGCCATGAGAATTTCTTGTATCTGTCAATAAATGGAATCAGCACGAATGATATGAGGAAAATTAATGGCCATAACAACCCTGTGACAAATTTATCATATTGTGTTCTCATAAACGCATAGATTCCTGTGAGATACCATTCAGGGACAGTCACGCCTGGCGGAACCGTGGGTTCAAACTTGAACCCCATATCAATTGGGAACACGCCGCCAGTAATCAAAATTGCACCTGCAATTGCCATGACCATAGGCACATCAAACACCAAAAATCTTGGGAAGTGAACCGCCATTAATCCAAGCATTACTATGGGCAAGAGAAAGACATGCTGCGCATAGAATCTCAACACAAAGTCTGAAAATCCGCTACCTAATGCCGCGTCACGAATTGTCGGTCCAGCTACAGGTATGGATGTAGTCAACGATGCCGCAATACTAATTGCAAGTTCTGCTCTCTCGCTAAAAATCACATCATATCCAGTGAATGCCTCGAGAATTGTAACTACGCCAAGAATAACGCCAGTCATCCATAAAACTTCGTTTCTAATTTTGTATCTTCCACTAAAGTATTGATAATACAAATGAAGTACTGCCATAAGCACCATCGCGTTTGAGCCATGATAGTGAATGTTTCTAATGTGAAAACCAAATGGAACTTCATCATTAATGAATTGAACACTATCCCACGCTCTGTCCAAAATTGGTTGATAGTAAAACATGAGTAATGCACCTGAGATTCCAAGAATGATAAAGACGATGAATGTAAGCATGCCAAGGAATCCAAAAGGACTGACAAATCTTGCAGGAAATGAAAACTTGATCGAAGTAAAGATTGTTCTGTCTACCCCATCCCAAAGCCAGTAAAGAAACGCAACTGCGCCAGTTCTTCTTTTAAGCGAAACGGCCATATCCAATTACTCCATTTTCATTTGCGGTAAACTTCGGCGGTAAGATAAATAAGAATCCGTCAGAATCAATTTCAAAAGTCAGCTGCGCCAAAGTGTTTGAAGGTGCAGCCTGTACTGACGCAGGGCCTACAAAAGCTGTTCCAGTGACTGGATCATACATACTGCCATGACATGGGCATTCACCTCTTTTTCTTCCTTCATCTGGCCAGTATTTCCACAAGCACCAGAGATGAAGACACACCATGCTGTAGGCCCTGACAGCGGAAGTGTCTTTTTTTCCACCTCCTAACTCTTCAGGAAGTCTAATGAATTGCCATTTACGAAATGCTTCTGCATCAAGTGCAGCATCACCAGTTGAAGGGTACGTAATGACTTCAGCATGGTTAGTAGGATAAGTATTGATATTGGCCTGAGTGCCATCAGGTAAAATTACTGGGACTTTGTCAAGAGAGGCTTGATTTGGGTTTGGCATGTAATTTCCAAACGGAACAAATGGCGCAAATGCTAGTCCTGTACCAGCTGCACCCATTAATTTCAGAAAATCTCTTCGGGATAATCCAGACTTTTTTGTCCCTAGTTCTGACATTCAAGCTGTCGTACTCGCCAAATTGCTTATAAACCTTGTTTAGTCATTTGGGCGGTTTTTGGCTAACAATAAAAATGAAAGCTGCCCCGATCACAATTCCTATGACTACACCAACAACAATGCCGTTACTAAAGGAGGAATCAGAGTATGGAATAACTTCGACTGGTGGATTTTTTGTTTCATTAATAATCGCCATATTTTCTACAATTTGAGGTGGAGCATATTTGGTCTCGTTATCAACATGAATGTCAGAGATCATTTCTGACGAAATATTTGTGAATTTTGCTGCCAGTGTAATTGGCTCGGTTATTGAATCTCCTCCGAAGAGAGTTGAATGCGTTAAGAGGGTGTAAGTGCCCGTTTGGTTAATTGGTACGTAAAGTACTGTTGATACATTGTCTTTATTCTTAACAGGGAAGAATCCCCCACCCTGACTAAAAATTGAATTGCCTAACCAATCAAGCGAAGTCCAATCAAGAAAATGACCAAACACTCCAGATGGAACATTAGTTTGTATTATTTTTCCTGTAGGATCCATTACAAAGACAGACAAGTTTGTGTCATCACTAGACCATGAAAGTTCAATTGCGGCAGAACTGATGTATTCATTTTGAACATCAAAATAGTATTGCCTCCAATCACCAGCCATGTATCTATTAGCCATATCAAATGCGCCTTTAGTGTATCCGTTTCCATAAAGGGCATCATTGCTTTGGACACCTTTAATCAAAATAGTAGAATCATTTTGAATCACTGGTTGTTTAACTGCAAATGATATCGGGGCATTAACAGTATGCTTGTCACTTTTAAAATTCAAGAATCCTTGATAGATGCCAGTCCGGTAGTCATTTGGGACAATTAATGTTACGTCAACAGTAGCAATGTTTTTTGGAGGGACGGAAATGGTTTCAGACTCGGACCACACTACAGGCCATCGTTCCTTTTCATAATAATTTGCAGATAGGGTATAGTCCATAGAAGTTGAATTTTGTTTTGTATCACCTAGCCAGTAAGAATATCTGGTGGGAACAGGATAAACTCCGACAAGCGGGACGCCTTCGAATTTTTCAGTAGGGTCTGAAACTCTTAATTCTTGAACAGTTCCCCATGAACCAGCTCTATTCACCATTGACAATTCATTGCTTGAAATTTTTGTATCATTGTTGTTGTCAAGCCAATCATAGAGATATAACGAGGCAATTTTGAGGTCATCAGCATATACATCAGATGTATTATTCAAAAAGTCATCAAAGTGAAAATTCAGATTAAGAATCAGTAATGAGGATTCATCTGGCATGGGTTTATCTTCATTGAAAAAGTCAATAAGTTCAGTGCCGGTATTTATGTCAGATAATTTGATATAATTTGGAACAAATTTGTCAGTTTCATTCAAAATTGAGTCATGCTGACGTAGAATTGTCGTTCCATTGAATTGTGTGTTTGATATCAAGGATAAAGTTTGAGGCATTACGTTAATTTGTAGAGTCTCATTAGTCGGATTTTTAATTGTAAATGTAGTGGTGGTTCTTTCTCCTGGGGACAATTGTCCAGCAAACCAACTAGTCATAGGGAGTGAGCGTGTAGGTAGTTGAAACTTTTCAAATCCTATTGCGGTTGAGTTAATCTGTTTAATGGAGGGATCAAGAATTTTTTTGATATTGCTATAAGAATCGTCATTATACACAATGAATACTCCATCATCACCATGAACGTAGTTTAATGCAGATTCAATATCTGCCAGGCCAGATCCCTGTGTGAATGGATCGTTGTTTAGATCCTTTGCAGTAGACATCAGAATGTTTTTGATCAAAAAAGGATCATAATCTTGTGACTGTTTTTTCATTTCTTCAATCAATATTGCAGCGCTTCCAGAAACCAGTGGTGCTGCCATACTAGTTCCTCCAAATAACGAGAAGGATTCATTTTTAGAGTCTTTTTCAGTTTTCAGGACGCTTGAAGGGATAAAACCATGAGCGCCTATACTCATTATGTCAGGTTTAGGATCTCCGATTGATCCTGGACCCCTGCTAGAAAAATCAACTACGTCATTTGAGTGTGCGGTTGTGTTTCCAAATCTTGGCTGATCCTTGAACGGGCCATACCCTACAAATACATTGTTGGTTGTGGCACCAACCGAAATACCAAAAGGTGCTGCGTTTGGCAGTCCCATCGTACCATATCCATGACCAGAATTCCCAGCACTTGAGATAATTGTTACGCCAGGGTAATCATCATCCAGAGAATTAGGAGTTGCCAATATGCCAAGAATTATTGATAGGATGTCCATCCCAGGAGACGAATTAAAAGAAGGAAAATTAGACACCCCCCAACTGTTAGAAATTATATCAGCCCTTGGTTTACCGGAAAATTTCCAAGTATGATCTTCATTTTCAAATCCTGCGGACCATAGCCACCCGTACACGGTGTCGCCTAACCACAATGCCTTTACAGGAATAATTTTTGCGTCAGGAGCAACACCTGTAATTGTGTATCTTTTTGAGTTGTTGTAAATGTCATATGTCTCTTGGCCACGGGAAGTAATTGATGCTGCACTTGATGTGCCATGACCCATGAAATCAGTCATGATTCCAAAGAACTCACCTCCCGAGTCAAATGCAGGCAACAGTGTTCCGTTAACTGCATTTAGGGTATCATCAATGTCGGTAGAGTTATTTCGGATTACGCCGTACACGTCAAGAACCTGTGCACCAAACGTTCCTGCGCTGTAATCATTTTTTCCATCGTTGTTGGAGTCATAAACAAGAAACTCTTTTCCACTGCCCAATATGATCGGTTTTTCATCGGTAAAATCAAAATCATAGTTTGGTTTTTGCCCGGACTTTAAATCAAACCTGGTATAATCTTCCCAAGACGTACTCATGTCAGGGATCATAGTGTCATAGACTCCAGGAATGAACGAGTCGACAACTAAAACCGGAACCACCTGTAATCTGGTCATAGGCCCTTCTAGCCCTCCCTGATAAATTATTCCAAGATGGTATATGCCGCTTTTTGATTTTATGTAGTCTTTATTGTTATTTCCAATTTTCATGTCATTGTCCAATGTTCCATTAAAAATTACAGAATTTCCAACCTGCGGGAAAAATGAATTATAAATTGGGATATTACTGCCCTTGCCTCCTTGGGATATATCCAAGAACACACCATCCCTTGTAACATACACAGATGATGTCATGTGAGAAGGTATTGGCTTAGTATAGTTTCTAACGATTTCATCGTTGTCAACATATGCAAAAAAAGTCGCGTTGGTCAAAACAATTCCTTGTCCATCAGGATCAAGCATGATAGGATGGTTGGTTCCATCTCGTGCGACTGAATGCTGAATATCAGGGTTCGAAAAATCAACACCGGTGTCTACGATTGCGATTACAGTGCCGTTTCCTGACGCATCATATTTTTTTTTTGCCATGCTTGAGCCAGTAATATCCCCAATTCGCGAGGCATCCAAAAGACCGTCATCAGATAAATGAAAATCCAGTCTTGAATCTTCTATAACATGGTAACCTTGTGCTGCCAGATTTGACGCAAGATTCTCAGAAAGGACAGACACATAAAAAAATCCGCTATCAGAACGAACCCCATAGATTGACATAGTTTTGAGAAAATCATCATTCAGGAGATTATTTCCAAAAACAAGATATCTTTTAACGCCATTTTGAGTAAAAAAGCTTGAATCAACTTCTACAATACCAGAGTCAAGGGTTATTGGGTTTTGGATTTTGTTCAAACTAGTTAAATCGCCAGAAATGAATGCATGCGAGTTGGTCATGGTAGGCAAAAGAAGCATTATGAAAAAGAAGACAGCCACCTTGGGCATTAGTTAATTTTCTGCTCTTGTGTTATTATAACTATCTTCTCCGTGCAAGAATTGCGATCTGCAGAGCAACAATGATTCCTATGGATGCAATGATTGGGAACAATAATGAATTTAGTTGATTTGAGGCTTCGCTGATAAACTCTACAGATGTCGAGATAGTATCAGTGCTTTGGTCAATGTTAGAACTTGCTTGCTGGAGAGTATTTCCAAATCCTTCAATTTCTAATTTCAGAACGTCAAGTTCGCTTGATGTTTCATCTAAGATCGAATTCAGTTTAATTATTTGCTGTGAGATCCCTCCGAGATCTTGAGTCAGCACGTTGGTTGCAGCTGAGCCATGAGATGTCGTCCCTTGAATAAATGCAACTACATGAAATACATGGGTCCCTTCTTCATGAGGGACATAATCAACATAGTATAGCCCCTGATGAAGCGTTTTAAAAGAGCCAGACAAAGGAACAGAGATCCCGGACGGCAAATGAACGTGAGTGGTACTCAGTAATTTGGCAGGCTCATTTCCAACCAAAAGCCCATCACTAGTAATTTGCACAAACACTCTAATGGGCTGATTGATTGCTGCGGTCTCAGGAGCAAAGACCAAAGTGCTGACCGTTCTTTCAATCGGCACATCTACCAGATCTGTTGTAGCAGAGAACTTTACGTCAATTTTTTTAGAGAGGCCGTTTTGTGCAGTGCTTATCACTTCAACAGTGTATGTCCCATAAGGAAAGTTTGTTGAAGGCTCAGGCCATTTTAGAAGATCAAAATTGAAAGAGCCATTCGGATCGGCGGTTATTTGATCAAATTTTGCAATCGTTTCATCTGGGGCAAAAAGTCGTATGATCAGGTTTTCATCTGGCAACCCTTTTCCATAAACCTGCAAGTTATGCTCAGAGGAGTATACTTTGCTGTTTGTAAACAGATCTAATTCTGAAAATGAATCAAGCGTATTTACGAGCAGGAGGGCAATTAAAACGGAAAATAGAATTGGCAATTGCATTTTAATTGGTTGTCAATGTTCTCCTAGATATTGCTTCTGGAAATTTGTCTATAACTTACGTTAAGTGCGATTCAAAAAAAAGAAAAAAAGGGTAATGTGAACTAGTTTTATCTTACAGTAATCGTTGTGGATACTGGTGGTGATAATGCCGTAGGATTATCAACAGATTCCCAAACGAATGCAGTTGCACTGTATGTGCCTGCCTGAGTTGGAATCCATGACAATGCTGGGCTGAATGATTGACCAGCAGATAGTGAACCTGTAATCCATGCTAGTGAGACCGTAACACCGTTACCATCCTGAATCTGTACCAAGTATGCAAATTGTTGCTCTCTATCCTGACCATTTGCTAAGTCGGCAGTGATTTGCACCTGTTGGTCAACGGAAACAGAGTCTAAGCTGTTGCCGAATGCGTCAACTGTTCTCAAGTTAGCAGCTGGTGCTCTCTCGAGAGGTGGTACAACAGTACCGATTAGGGAAGTGGCAGTAATATCAAGTTCATCTGCAGTTGTGTATGGATTAGGTAGGGTATTGTCTTGATAACTGGCAGTGACAGTGTCACCTTCTGAAACTCTGAGTCTGTGACCGGAAGATGAGTCGGTAGTTGTGAAGAACACAGTACCTTCAAAGATTCCAGTTGCCTCGTTGGTTTCAGTTACAGTTAGATCAATACCTCCGGCGTCGGAGTCAGACCAGGTGTCAACATCGAAGTTGTCAACTGATTCTGGATCTAAGTTCATGTCTGGGTCAATAACTCTTACAACACCTGTTCCGCTTGCTGGATAGCTTGCTTCAAGCCACTGAACTTCACCAATATTCCATCTGATAAGTGCTGAACCGACTATAGTTTCATCCTCTGAGAATTCAAAGGAGACAGTAAGTCCGTCATCATCATCAGTTTCCAGGTATCCATCAGTTGGACCTGAACCTTGGGTTCTTGGATTAGTATCACTACCTACAACGCCATCTGCATCGTGTTCAAATCCTGTTAGGATTACTTCACCAGTGAAGATGCCGGTGTCAGTACCAGTTTCGACGAGTTTGTAGTTGTTGAGTTTGAATCCTCTTGTTGAGACCTTTACTGGGTCTTTAGAAGTGTCTCCAATCTCATCAACTAGGTTACTGTCAAAGTTGTGATCTGGTGCGACGATGGTAATGTATACTTTATCAGTCCATGTGTAAACTTTTTGGTCAAGCTCTACAGTTGCTCCGAAGTTTGAAGTGAATATTGTCAAGTTGACATCTTCATCTTCATCTCCTACATAGTCAGATCCGGATGGACCCCAGTCAGTATACTCGAGGACAACTTCTTCTCCTCTTTCTAAGTTATCACCATCTAGTTCTTTAGGAATCTCGATGACTATCTGGAAGATACCAGTAGAGTCACCTGTTTCTCTAAAGTTAAGTGGTTCTGGGTCGAATGCTGCTCCTTCTCCGTCTGCGTCACCCATGGTAACGGTTGCGGCATCAGAGTCCCATTCAATCAAGTCCAAGTCATATGTCTCAGCCTGGTCATTGTCCAAATCGAAGTCTGGTTCAATGAGGGTCAAGATCATGTCGGATCCAATAATATACACAGATTTGTCAGATTGTAATACACCGTTTCTCAGGTCAAAGGTAGCAGAGTCTGTTACAGTATTGACGTCACCTGATGCATCAGCTGGATCAGTGTATTCTACTTGGAGAATATCTCCTTGTAAGATACAATAGTCACCAATTGATGGGGCTGCGTCAAATCTGTCACTGAATGGGTTAACACCAACATCGGAAGCTCCGTTGATTGGTACGTAATCATTAGTGTCTGGACATGTGCTGCTTGCTGGACCGTCGGTATATCTAATTAAGATATCAGCCTCGAATATTCCTGCGTCTGGTGCGATTTCATTCATTGGACCGAATTGTCTGGTCGATGTTGGGGATTTTGTTCCAGCATCAATTGTGCCAGCTTTTACGGAATCACCACCTGCATAACCTAGTACGACTGAGTCAGCACCTCTGATAACAGAGATCTTGACTGGTCCTACGTTGGTACCTGTGGTGTTTTGTGCAATGAGGTCTTCACCGTTTGCGGAAGTATCAAAGTCTGGATCATTAACTCTAACGTGGACAGTTAAACCACCCTTCTCTAAGTACTCACCTGTTTGCAATCCAGCGGCTGATCTTGCAGTACCTGCAGTGTTCATACCGGTTTGGTGGATTGGGAAGACGGATCTTCCATCAGGAGTAGTAGTAGTGTTGGATGCAAATCTATCTGGAACACCAAATGGTACTGGATAGACTGTTCTGTCTAGACTGACTGAACCGGTGGTTGCGCGTACTCCTGCGCTATCACCTACTTCGATGACCTCACCAGATGCGTCTCTAAAGTCAACATAGTTGACTTCAATGTCGAGACCGGTTACAGATACGGCTGATGCTGTATCTGATTCACACCATGCACCTGGGATTTGGAAACTACCAATAAAGATACCAGTTTCTGGTCCGGTTTCAATTAATGTGAAACCA
>JAGQHE010000089.1:4083-19030 GCA_020431995.1 Candidatus Nitrosopumilus sp. | reverse complement strand
TATATAATTTTATTTTGTCAGGATTATTGATCCTATACTTTTTTGTGATAATTCGACGTCTTTCTCGGGTTAATTGCAAATTCTTGTAATAATTATTTCTACTTTGTTGGCGTGATAATTCTGGATGGTTTTGCCTATATCTTTTATTCCTAATTCTTTGTTGTTGTAATTTTCTTTGATATATTTCGTCATCAGGCAGATCAAGCTTATTCCAAGGGGTTTGGCCTTTCTTGAAACTAGTTTTGTTAGGCTCCATACCTTTCACAAACCTGCCTTTCTCGTCTCTCATTGTATGGGTGTTGGATTTTTCCATTTTAATCACCTAGGTTATAACAAAAAAAGAGAGATCATTCAGTCCAATCAAGGCCATCGGTTGCAATCGTAGTGGCCTTTAGGGCTGAAATCACTTTCATCATCGATTTGCTTGGAGGATTTTCAGTCTTGAAAAGCAGACTAACAAACTCTGCCTCAATTGGCTCGTCTCTCGGGTTAAGATGCACCAGAATTTCATGGGGCTTGAAAAGCTTCTTGATCTTTTCAAGCTGTGAGAATTTCAATCTCTCAACACCATGCAGACGAAACACACACTCATCAAAACTAGGATTGTTTTCCCAAGGAGAGAAGCTGTGAAATGACATTCCTATGAGAGATAGAACATTTTATTCTTGGTGTTCGATTTTTAGTCCCTTTAGATCAAACATCAATCATCCCTCGGGGTCACAAAACTCCACGTCTCTCCAGATATCGGGTCTATTACCATCCTGAAATACCCAGACACCTGAATCCTGTTTCCATCTACGGTCTTTGCCTTGAAACCATGTGCCCATAGTTGTGCAGTGCTTCTAAAGAGAGTTGGTTCGTCTTCCTTTGTTGTCTCTATCTCAAACTCGTCAGATGTGTGGATTGGTTTGTTTGATTCGCTCATGCTATCACCTTCCTGTTTTTGAGCTCCAAAATTGCAGACTTGACTATATCATCATCAAAATTATTTTTCCTGTCTACAATTCTTTGCAGAAAGGCAGAGCTTGACTTTTTAGCTATTGCCTCTATTTGCTGGTTTCTTAGGTTGTTATATACATTAGTCATTACTATTAGTAATTACTTGAAGTATTTATTGTTTTATATTAGTAGGTACTATTAGTAATTGATATGGCAAAAATAAAGCGTGATGTCTGTAAATGCAACAAGTGCGGTCATGAATGGCTACCAAGAACAGAGAATCCTGTTTGTTGTGCCAGATGTAAGAGTGCTTACTGGGATAGATAGCAATATTTTTGTATCTAGGATTTTTAGTTTCAAGTATTGAAGATTGTTTATCTTACACCTTTATTGTTGGTTTTTCTAGTACCACATGTTTTTGCAGAGATTCAGACTGACAAGGATGTTTACATGATGAAAGATACTGTGATTGTTACAGGTAATATCAAGATTCCACATAAAGAGGCAATCATAATGGTAGAGATATTAGATTCACAAGGAAATAGAATTGGAGAAGAATCACTAACGAATAAAGAAAATTTTAGAGAAGGATTTCTTATTGATTCCGATACATGGAGTGTAGGACAATACACAGCTAAAATATCTCTTATTGAAAGAGAATACAAGATTGATGAAAGAGGAGTATTGGAACGAACTGGGAATTATGTTCCTATCAAGATGTCTGGTGAAACAAAAACATTTGACGTGATTCCATTTAGCCTCGGATGTGGTGAAGGATTTTATGAAAATGAAGGTACATGTTACGAGGAAATAGAATTTTCTAGTGCCCCTATTGAGGATCCAAGAGATGACAGAATCAAAGAACTTGAGGACAAAATTACATCTTTGGAAACAGAAATTTCAAGATTAAATACAATAATTGAAACAATGCAGAATCAAATAAACTCAATGATTCAAGAATTTACTGCATCAACAATTCAATTGAATGAATGGTTTAGAAATCAGCTTTCAAACTAGGTTTTTGCAAAAGCTGGAATAACATATTCAGTTCCACCTAATTTTACAATGATCCAAATACTAGGATTGCTTGTTGTTCCGGGAATGGCATTAGCTAATCCTTCTGCACCAACTGTAGACTGTCCAGAATTGAAATTCACAGTTTTTCCAGCATCAAAATTTAGATCTCCTATAGGATCTAAATTACCTGTGCTTGAAATGCCTAAAATTTCCACATTGTTTGATTTGAATTTGTACCCATCCCCACTGGGAACATTAAAGATCATTTCAGATGCAGTGGCATAGATGTTTCTGATTGAGGCAGTTGTATCGCCACCTGAACCTTTGATTTTATAATTTTCACTGTAAATGCCATTCCAATAATTTGATGAACCACCTAAATTCTGAATTCCGTCATCTACAGGTAATACATCACTCCCAATTTTTCCATTTACGGTTATTATGTCAGTTGAGAGAAATCCCAAGTCAACATCATCGGCCAAACTGATTGTAGAGCCTGATACACCAATTTTCTGAATTCCGTCGATCGTTACAGAGACATTGCCACTCCCTGTATCAGACACAACAACTGAACTGTCTCCTTGTGATATGACATTTGTTGGGCTTCCCCCTCCAGATAAAAGATTAGTTACGTTTCCAAGCTCATCCTCCCAGAAAGGTTCAGTATGACCCCCTACATCCTTGCCGTAAATCCAGCCTGTATTCACATCAGGATTTGTCACAGGTGCGGATATCTCATCAACTATTATCTTGGATCCTATCTCCATGTTTCCAGTTACATTTGCATTTCCTGCTAGTGTTGTAAGAGTTGCAGTTGAGGTTAGTTTTGTGATTGAATCAACAGATAAAACAAATGAATCGCCAACCCCGTTTACATTAAGAGCCCCACCACCAATATTGAAATTAAGATTTCTGTTAGCATCCATTCCAAACGTTGTTGCGTACATTGCTAGGAATCTGTTTGGCTCAGTAGAACCTCCAATGTTTAGAACCCCATCACCTGCTATTGGTAGAATATTCTTGTTGAGTTCTATTTTGTTTTGGTCATAGTTCATAACATTGGCACTTGTCGCGTATAATTCCATCTTTGTTGGAACTCGCATATCAGTGACAGCAGATGTTCCAGAATATTGCGTCATTGTTGCTATTTGATCAGGATTAGTTGCATGTTGTGATCTTATCTTTAGTGTTACTGGTTGATTGTCAGATCTTGTAATATCAAGAAAATCAGAAGCGTCAAACTTTATCTCTAGGTTTCCTGTGTTTGCAAGGTTTCTTGCACTTATCATTATCTCATTGTTTGGAAATCTCAAATATCCTGAATCCCCCCAAGGCCCAACTGAATTAAACTCAAAAGTCTGTCTTGGTACCCATGCCCCAGAATCCCATTGCAGATGGTCATTTTCAGCACTTCCAGGTACAACCCCTCCTCCTGATGTCGTAACGGTAGACAAGAAAATCCCCTTGACGACAGTTCCCCCGTCGTCACAGTGCAGCGATACAATATTATCGGATCCGGGGGCAGTTGAAAAGACAGGGGTTACTCCGTTAGGCCATTCCACTTCTGATGGGAACGTTACAGAATGTCCTCCTACTCCATCTTGTTTCCAAGATACAAGCCAGTCTATTCCAGTTCCAGAACTTGGATAGTTTGTAAATGAAAGTGTACAGTTTCCAATCGCTGTGAATTTCAACTCATGTCTTGTTGCAGCAGAAAGCGAATGCACAACAGTACCTGACTGATTTCCCTGATTATCAACCGCGTATACGGTGCTTGCGCTTCCGCCACCGCCTCCGGCACCTCCTACCTGCGCCCACTGGTTTGCGACGCTGTCAAAAACAAACCACAGATTCTGATTTCCAGACAGCACCACGTCAGACCCGTCAAATGTACGGATGTTGCCGCCTGTAGCAAGGTGCTTGATGGTAATTGTTTGTGTTACGATTCCCTGAATGTTGAGCAGTTGTCCTGGCAAATTCTCGCCGTTTATCTTTATCAGATCATCCGTTGTTGCAAAGACGCCCTCCGCGTCTACAATTATTCTGGTCGAATCGTTTTCTGCTATCTTTGTTATGTCAAGTGTGTCATTGACAAGTTCCACCAATATGGGATAGAATGCAATCGAGCCAATCATGGAGCCTCCGGCAGTGGGCAGATAGTTTCCTGCAGGAGAATTGGTGTTAGGGGTAGAGCCTCCAGACCCTCCAAGACCTCCCAGCGAAGACTCTGAGCTGAATGGTTTTAATGACTCCACAAATGCTTTCTCATTCTCAATAAGGCCTCTAATTATTCTTGTATCCTGGCTTGATGGCTTTCTTACGCCCGTGCTGGTCATGGCCAGAGTCTCTCCACCAGATGGACGCTTCTTGTGGCTGCGTTGGGTCCTCTTCCCTTTGGCTTTGATAACGTGTAGATTATCCTGTCTGCCACGCCCTTTATGGTGTTTGGTAGGCTGTCAGTTGTGTCTGAAATAATTTCCTGACTGGTATAGTATACAGGATCACCAAACTGGATGTCGCATCGTAGTTTTGTAGGGACCTTGAAGTTTCTTCTCTCAAAATTAACCAGTTGGGATAATCCAAGCACCAGATTCTTCAGCTGTGCATAGCTTACAATGCTTGATGCCTTTACCTTTAATGACTCTATGGCATATTCCGGCTTGTTGTTTGGTTCGTCTGTATTTGTTGCAACTAACGGTTTTGTCATTCTGTATGCATCCAGTGCAAGCTCAATCTCCGACATGCCGTTGAATCTTGACCTTAGTCCAAGATATCTCCCCTGGGAATCAAAGGAATCCTTTGTGTAGATTCCGCCCATAAGCCATTCTCTTGGTTCAAAGACATCAATGATTTCAGGCTCTTGCGCCGAAAAGAACACTGACACGCCAGGTACGCCAACATAGGGTTTTGCTTTTGACAAAGGTCCTTCCTGTGGCAGTATGGAATCGTTTCTTGAGTGATTGTACTCGATTATCACCTGGTTCATGTTCTCGTCTGCAAGCCAGATGCCAAAAGAATAATCCCCTTCAGTATCAAACTTTCCGAATATGGAGTGGGTTGCAATCAGCTGTTGTACAAATGAAAATCCCTGTATTGGGTAATAGTCCTCAACCTGCGGGCCAAACCACTCCCTCTTTCCTTCATGTGTCAGAAACATATTGAAAAAATCAAACACGGAAAGATTGATCTTCTCACCTGCCGAAACCGAACCGAACGGGATTGCATTTGACGTTCTTGGAAATCTTGAGTGTATGTTAAACCCCACATAATACGGGAACGTCCTTGTGGTGTCAAGCGGGGCGGATTTTATGAATACGGCCGACGTTGACGAGTTGTGCTCGTTCATAATTTGCTTTGTGCCACAGTCAATTCTGGAGTTTGCCGAATCCCACTTTACGGAATGGACACACTCAAACTGCTTGTCATCAAACCACACGCCAAACTTTCCGACAAGTGGGATTTCAGACAAGCCGTAACTGCCTTTCTTCCACTGTGTACCTCTTGACCCTATCTGGCATACCCCTGCCGAATCCACATAACTGCCAACGCCTGTACAGGGGTTCTTTGTCCAGGAAATACTTTCATACCAATCAAAGACCTCAAAGTCCTGGGAGGTCTGTCTGAACACGACCCATTCTCCAATTCCGTCATTGTCTGAGTCATGATACTTTACAACATTTCCGGCAAAGGTCACGCCGTTCTTGTCACTGCCAGCAAATGCGCCAGCTCCTGATCCGTTTCCCGTAGCTGGATCAACTGTCAGCATTAGAAACGCGTGAGGTACCTGATTTCCGGAGCCAAGGTTTACGAGCAGTTCTGTTGGAATTGATGTTGGGTTTGTGCCAACATAATCGACAGGAATTCTCGGATGTAACGTATCCGGAATTATGCAGTTTGGATCTATCATTGCAGTCCTTGAGTTGTTTGTTGCAGCATATTTTGCCCCAGCAAGGGCGTTTATCCAGTATTGGGCCTTGTCCTTTGTGAGAGGGGAATAGTCAAGGGTCGGAACAAAATTTACGCGAACCCAGAAGGATGTGTCCTTTCCTGGTTCGTTGGCAGAGCTTGACAGGTGCGTCTGCATGCACTTGTATGCTATGTCCTGATGCCTTACAAGGGTGGTTGCAGGATAGTTTTGTGCAGTGAGCCAGGGCTGTGGTTTTTGAAATACGCGGCCTATCCAAAAGGTTGCGTTGGGCGGCTGTGTTGCACCACTTGACGTATGCTCAAAGATGCATTCATACACATTCCCGTTGTCCCTGACCAGTCTGCCAACCTTGTAGAGATTGCCTGATGCCCAATCCTTTGCGGAATTGAACACGTCCTTTGCCCCCATGTATTTCATAAAATCAACGGGATAACTTCCGGATGACTTGTCCCCTATTGCAGTAACTATAGTTCCCTCTTCCGGGTCCTCTTCGGATTCCAGTCCCAGGACATTGGAGCGCAGAGAGTCCTCCACTGTTCTTTGTGTCAATGTGACTGATGGGGTGTTAGTCAGATTTCCTGCACCGTCATCTTTGTATCCTTGCGGAAACGCCTGCAGTTGTACGGTGTCAAGGTTAAGTCCTGTTGAATGGTCATACTTTGACTTGAATCTCACATACATTGGCTCAAATGAACCTCCTCCTTCAACAGGCTGCAGTTCCAGGTTCTTTATCTCGTCTACTACGGTTTCAGCTTTTAATGACTCGTAAAAATGGTTGTTGGATGTGAAACCATCAAATGCATTCCCGACTTTTTTTACAGTGTCAAATGCGGGAATTTCCACAGTTGGATCCTTTGAGCCCTTTACGTTTAGCTGTCTTACCCATTCCACGATTGCCTCCTTGTTTGAAGTTCTTTTCAGCGCAAACGATACGGTCCTGGTCCACAGGTTTTCGGACTGGTGTGGACATGAAAGTTTTAGCTGTAGTACCTTTCCGGCTCTTTTTATTTTCTGTATCCGTCTTACATGAAACACGTCCTCTGTGATTTTTCCTGCCCTGTCGGTTATTCTTACATAGATTCTATCCCTTTTGTTTATGATTGGTGTCCTTGTCAGGAACCTTCCACCTCTTGCATTGAGTGTTATTTTTACCGACTGTGGAAACCCGTCATCATACTCGATAACAGACCACTTGCCTGAAAGATCCACATCACTGCCATGATCCTTCAGTATCACAAGAACATCGTAAAGATCTGCAAACGTTCCCATGTCTCAAGTCCCGTCTCCGCGGCTTACGGTGAGTCTTATTATGAACTCTGTCTGGTTTGTTGCAAGGATTGATTTCTTTGTGTATGATTCCCAGATAAGGCCTATCTGGTCTGTCCCGGTTCTTACGGGTATGAGGTCATTTGTATGGTCATTGTCATCTATGATTCCAAACCTTCCCTCTCCCCATTCAACACCACCAACTGTCTTTGATTCGGCATCCCACAGGTCAAGATGTAAAAGAAACTGGTTGACCCCATCATCAAGATCCCCGCTGGTCCTTGTTATTTTCCCTGTGATGATGTATGTGTCATCCACGGGACCTGTTGCATCCTTGCTTCCCAAGGCCTCTTCTGCTGGCTGGTCATCTCCAACACCTTGACCACTTATTCGTTCGACACTTGTAATCCACGCATTTTCTTTTTTTGCGTCCTTGAGATCCGCATTTGCGGGATTGTTAAAATCAATCCTGTCAAGGGTTGTCTCGTCATCGCTTGCAAGGCTTACCCTGAAAAGATTGATCTTTCTTGCCATCATTCATACCCCGACGTGTTTCGTATTGCAAAATCGTCTTCAAGTTTTGAGCGGTTGCTGTTAAATTCATTAAATGTGTTGTAGGCATCCCTTGCACTTACGTTCCCTGACTCGGTGGTCAGGATTTCCTGTGTGAGTCCTGCAGCTATCCTTGCCTGGATTTCCTTGTTTTTTAACTGGTTTGTCCGGTTGTCTATGCGGTCAACAAATGCCTTAAAGAAAGTGTCAACCCTTTGGATCTCATTTATCACAAACTGCGCAATCTGTACTGCAAACCCCGCTCCAGTTGCGCCAATTATCGCATTTGTAAAGAATCCGACAGGGTTTTTGCCTATTGAAAATAATGTCCTTCCAACGTCATCGCCCAATATTTTTGACAGTGTCCCTTCCCTGTCCTTGCCAAGGTTCTTTACGACATCTTCCTCTACCTTTTTGGTAAGTCTTTGAATTGTTTTTTCTATTCTCTTGTCCTGCTTGCCAAGCGGTAAAGTGCCAACGAAATCTACAGGAGCCTTGTTTCCAGATGTTATGTTTGATGTGGATGTGGAAAATATTCCCCCTCGTTTTTTCAGATTCTCAAGCCTTTTCTCAGCTTTTTGTGCCAGATTGTCAAGCTTTTCCAGGTCTGAAATCGTAAGATCAGCGTTAAGATCCACAAAGTCATCAAATGGCAATTATTGCGGTGCCTCCAAAATTTTGCTCAAGCCATGACCTTTCTGATCTTCTATACTCGTCAAGAAACGGTTCTGCTATCTCGTCAAGGGTTCTCTCTATGATGTGTGACGGGATGATTCCGGATACCTCATGGCCCTTTGAAAACCATGTTCCATCAGATGTAAGCGCCTTTTTCTTTGCGGGTTTTACAATGTGGTCTACGGTCCCATTCTTTTCCCTTGCAAGCGCGACGTCAAACCCGTTGTAACCAAAATATTCGGAATGAAAGAATATTCTGAATCTCCTTGCAGATATGACATCAACCCCAGCAATGGCGGTTCCCTGGATTATCTTATCAGAATATCCGAAGTCCCTCATTCTGTTATGCATTGTCTCAAGAATCAGTGTCTTTGCAAGGCTGTTGATGGCATGGGATTGGAACTGATAGAACTGAATTTTTACTGCCTGCAATCTGGTTCGAAAGTCCTTTACTTCCATCAAAGATTTCGCCTTTGGAATTATTCTCAACTTGCAGACCTTAGTCCAGAAACGTAGTCAGTGAGCCTTATTGTGAGTTTTGCGTCAAGCAGTGCATCATCCACTCTCTCCTCGTTTGAAACGTCGATTATTTCTCCGGTAAATTTTTCCCTTGCAAATTTGTCCCCCGCAGAATTTGGCGCGTTCTTTACCGTCTGAAACGTGATTTTTGCAGGGATGCCCTTCTTTATCTGCTCCCTCCAATACGATACGGTGTTGACATTTGTAGCAGGGGTTGCAGTATCATACAAATCAACGGTATCGATTAGGTCTACCTCTGCGTCACCGATCTTGTTTCCCCTCTGCGTCCATACGGGGCTCTGGTCGTCTATGTAATCCTCGTCAAAGCTGTTAAGGTTTATTGATGAAAAAAATCTCTGTGTGAACTTTAATTGGTATGTGTTTGCAGCAATTTCAATTTGTAAAATTCCTGTTTTTTTAGTAAAACGATCAGACGAGGTGTTGATTAGATTGTTTACCATAATGAAATTAATTTTTAAAACATCTACAAAGGAAGTATTAGGTTACAACTTCACAGTGAAGTATTGACCTTTCTATGCTGTCAAAAGGGGCGGTTTTGGTTGTCTTGATTAAAAGCACCGTATATGCTGTGTCATTTCCGTTCTTTGACAATGTGATGGATATGTCAGTCCCAGCGTCTATCAAGGACTGTACTGCAGAATCCAACGCGATTGTGGATTCATACTCAAAGAAAAGCGACCCAGTACCACCTTTTGCCGTCAATACTCGGTTTCCCTCTTCTCGATCATCGTCAAAGATAATGCCTTCTATGCTTGCAGGTCTTGACAGAAGATTGATGGTTATTGGTCCTGGAAGTGTCAGTGTCATCTGTCCGCCTAGCGTTCCGGCACCTGTCGTTGATTTTTTCTCTGACACAAGTACCGTGAGAACCGACTGCTCTGCGTGAACCTTGAAAGGGTTGTTCCTGAGAGGACCGCGTGACCAGGTCTTTTGTTCCAATACAAGTGTCTTGTCTGCAAGAACAGCAGCGTCAAGTTTTGCAACTATCTCTTTTTCTATCGCGTCAAGATCGTCAATCTCAGTGTCGTCGTCCCTTACATACCGTATGTACAGTCTGATCTCGAACCGGTTTCTCTCCTCTGTGACATCAGGTCTTTGCGTCGTTCCCTCTGGTGATACGTTTACAACCTCACATGACGGGTAGACCCTTTGCTCGGGTTTTTGTTCCCTTGTAAAAAATGGAAGCTGGTAAGGATATGTGCCATCATCAATGATTTGCACGATTTCGTGTTCTCTAAAGTGGCCCAAGTTATGCGCTTCCTTCGGATATGCTTGTCGGGTCTATGCCGATGTTAATTGTAATGCCAAACCTTTGGTCAAGGTATCCGTCAAGCCTTCTTAATTCCTGATCATACTTGTCAGAGTTCTCAGCAGTGTCCTTTCTGTAGCTTGCAATTACTAGGTCCTCTGCTATCTTTTGCAGATATGCATCAGACGGAATTGTTACCGTGTTAAACCCGCCTGGAGTTGACAGTGCTGCAAGCTCGTACCATGACCCGCCGTTTGCATCAGACCTCTTTTCAAAATAGATCGGTGCATTCTCTGAGAGTGAAACTGCCGCCAAGCTGATTGTCATGAATCGACTGTCAATTGATGAATTGTGCTGGACGGATACTGTCTGTCCTGCTGGTTTTATCAGTGCGATTACTGCACCGACCTCAAATCCGTCCAATGCATCCAGCCTCTGGTTTGCGTCAGAGTTGTCCTTGGCTGAAATGCTTCGGTATGATGCTGGCGGTGAAACGTATGGCTCAAATGTCCTGGGTGGCAGTGAGACGTCTGATATTTTCTTGACAACCGTAATCTTTCCAAGGCCAGTTACCGTCTCTATTTCCAGCTCGTGAAACTCTGACTTTGGGTTTGTGATCCTTACCTTGCTTCCAGATGTGGCAAGCGGCACGACCAAAAGCCTGCCGTCCTTGTCGTGTCTTCCAAGTTTTTGCCTTAGTTTCGAGTTTACAATGTTGTCAACGTCTGCCTGATGGATCCCAATTACGTCATCCTGTGATGTGTCATAGTTTACTCCAATCTTTGGAAGCCCGAGTCTTGGTCTGATATTGTCTATAATCGAATATGTTGCCATGAGTTGGAATTAAAAAAATAAAAAATAAAGAAGTATTCTATCTGTGTGATAGTCTACAGGTTAGTTCGACTTTCTTGACAAATCCGCCGGCCTTGATTGAACCGTTAAAGTAGACAGACTGATCCCTTGCGACATCTTCTGCCTTCATTTGCAGTTCTCTTCCGGTGACAAAACCAATTGCAACTTGTGGCACGAACATCACTGATCTGCGAACTGGGGTTGAGCCTCCGGTTGCACCCAATGAAAGGTCGTTTGTTTCAACGAATGTGACACCGCCAAGTCTCTCAAGTTCTGCTTCTGTGATCACTTCTGGAACAGATCTTTGGAAGTATGTAGAAATCGATGTGTCTTGCATTACATCAATTGCAGCCTTTGGTGTAGTGTACAAAATTGGCTTTGTTGTAATACCTGTGGACTTTATGATTCTACGTCCCTCTAGTACACCTTTGAACTTTAGCACGTCTGCTGCAACCACTGCGACATCTGTATCTGCAGCAGCTGCAGTATATTGTGCACCAGTTCCACCGTTGATCCAGTGACTGTTGCCTAGAGAATCAAGTGTATGCTTTTGCCCTCCGCCTTTTGGTTTCTTTGCATCGGTTGCAGGATTGTATGCAGTATCATCGTTATATGCTGTCTTTAGCACGTCGATGTTCTTTGCTGACTCTGCTGCCATTGCAAACCCGATGTTGATCTTGCTTGGCAAGTCAATCTGGACTTCCTCAAGTTGGGTGTAACCTACTCTCACAAGGCTTCCTTGTGGGGTAAGCTTTCCACCTGAGAAGTTTAGTGTCAGGTTGCTTGGGGCAAGTGCAAATCCTCCGCCTCCGGCATTGAGAGTTGACTCGTCAGTTGCTGCAAAGGTTGGCTTGTCCATATCTGAGAACAGTGCCTCTTTTTGTCCTGGTGCCAGAATCTTTGTCTCACAGAACTGCTCAATTGGGGTTACCAGTGAGCCGTCTGGATATACCAGCACAAGTTGTGACATTGTTCGCATATAGTTTTCTGGGTTTGCTCCGCCTGCAACTGTAACGTTTGTAGCCTCAATTCCCATCTGCCTCATTTTTTCAGCGTATGGTACTCTGTGCTCATACCCCATCTTGTCGTATTCTTTGAAGAATGCGCTAACGTATGGTGACATGATTTGAGGAGTCAAAGTGTATGTGTACAGGGAGTTGTGATCTTCGTTTCCACGAACTTTCATCAGCCAGTTATACACTCCTTGCTCTGCTGCTTCCTTGCCTGCCACTTTGCCATTGAAACCAAATTGTGAACCCTTCATGGCAATTTGTTTTGCTGCCTCTTTGGATTGTGTCATTTGTTTTTCAATGATTGAAAGCAGCTGAGTTCTTGCAGCAGTCGCCTTGGCTTCCATTGCATCTAACTTTTTTTGTTTTTCTGCAATGTATTCCTCATTGGCTTTTTCTCTACTCTTTATGTCTGCGTTTGGAAAAGACCCTTTCAGGCGCATCTCTGCAATTTCTGCCTCTAATGCCTTGACCTTGTCCAAAGCCTCTTTGGCTTCGTCTTTGTCTTTGTCGTCGTCTTCTTTAGGTGACTGTTCAACGCCTGGTGCAGATGATTCAAGTGGTGGCTGTTGTGATGCGTCAACACATGATTGTGTTAGTTCGTCCCAAACTTTTCCTTCTCCACATTGTCCGCCTACGGAAGGAATTCCGCCGGCCTTGACACCCGTATCAGTCTGTTGAGTTTCTAATGATTTGTTTTTTTGACAATCATTACATTCAGTACCTGAATTTTTCTCGGACATTAATTTCGGATTGCTGCATTCGACACTAAGAGAAGTATTTGGCTCTATGTTGATTGATGCATGTGTGAATCCCGGGAAAAATACAAGCGATACCTCACGGTATTCAGAGCCGTCTATCTTTTTGTAGCAGGCAAACTGGTCACACTCCTGCTCCAAATCCGCGTAATGCATTATTCCCTGTGATACTGACATTTTTTGCAGGACTGATTCCTGGCGATAGAACTCGTCCCATACAACACCACGATAGTACAATGTAAGACTGTCAAGATCAAAGAACAGGTTCTTTTGTCCCAACAGAATCTTCTCGCCTCTGCTCAGCCTTTGTCTGTATGAGTCTGGAAGTAGAGATTCCGGAACGCCGTCCAGCCCGTCTGATACTGCATGGTTTAGCAGTATTGGGACTGTAAGACCGTGTCCTGCCGAAAGCTGTTCTGGAAAATATTCTTTCAGATTTTTGGAAAATCCTGCATAGGACACAACACCAAATATTCTTGTGCCCTCGCCTGGCGGGGCAGGTATCTTTTCATAGTCAAAAGATTCAAGTCCCTTTCCTTGCAGGACTAGCGACTCATTGCTGCTTGGCATTCTTTGTTCTCTTTTTCTTGTTTAGAAGTGATTTGATCTCTTCTAGTCGTTCAATTACATCCGGATCAGTTACCTCTGGCTTTTCGGTGGTGATTTTATCATCGGTATGAGTAAAATGAATTGGTGCGGAATCGCTAGAAACTACCTTTTGAACAGTACTTTGGATAAATGACTGCAGGTTGTTTGGGTTTCTTAGCAGATATTCCACTGACGGCATGTCCTTTTCTATATCCGGTCTGGAATCGTCCTTTTCGGTGATGGCCTTTTGGTCTTGCATTTGTGCTGCCTTGTCCTCGTTGTCCTTTTTCCATGTGGCAAACTCGTCATCATTTAGTACAGCTAGTCTTGTGCGAAGATAGTCCCTGTATTCCTGGTCAGATATCCTCTTGGGATCAATCTTCAAAAACTCTTCAAATGTCAATTCCTCGATGAAAGGCTCAAAGACAAGGCGTGGCTTTACCTTGTGATATACGCCGCTAAACTGTTCGATTAGCGGCTTGAGAATCTGGTCCTGGAACATTTCAGCAAAGTCATTTTGCATGTCCTGGATTGTTTCTGTAAAGTCCTTTACTGGCGTCTGCGTGCTAGCATATCCCATTGAACCACCTTCAAGCATGATGCTGGACGGGTATCCGGTTGCAAGGTCAATCTGGTTGTTCATGTTCTTGACTGGCTCGATAAGCTTGTTTTGCTGGGATATCTGGACTTCCTTTACGTCAACGTCCTTGTTTGTTACATAGAGCCATTTCTTGGATCTTGTGTTGGAGATGTCCTTTTCAATGTCTTCCTGTCTTTGCCTGTCCGGCTCGTCTATCTTTACAAACACGCGTGCCTTTGCAAGATTCTCCGCGTTTTCAAGTTCCACTGCCTGGATTCTTGCCTGCATGTCAAGAATGCTTGGGACATATCTCTCATAGTTTATGGCGTTTCCATTCTCGTCGTATTCCGGTGCCACGTGTCTTGATGAGACGACGCTGTAAATGATTGACTTTCCTAGTGCCTCCTTTTCTGGGTTGTTTAGCGCAAGATATGCTATGTGATCAGGATCAAGGTTCTGCGATTCGCCGTCTACTAGCTGCGTGACCTGTTTTAGGACACCAAACCTGTCTCGGAATAGCTTGTAAATCGTAAGTGTTGGGATGTGTTCTATGTTTGCAAAAAGGTCGCCATCATACTGCTTTTCTAAAAACAATGTTCCTGTAATCAGCCCGTCCTTGATTGCCTGCTTTATCTTCTGTCTGGCATTTGTTATCTCCATCCATGTGGAAATAATATCCGTAAAAACATCGTCCTCTGTAACTATCTTTATTCCGGATCCTACAAGCCTTCTGTGGACTGAGTTTATTGCCCTCTGTGCCTGTGGCCACTGGTGGTATTTCTGATAAAATTCTGAGAACGGGACGTCTTTGGTGCCAGATCCTGCAAACTGCTCGCTTCTTCCCACGTGTATTGCGTTTGATTTTTTTCCCCTGAAAAAGCCGGCATTGAAAATGTCCCTGAATATTCTAAGTGTGGGCATGAATCAGAGTCAAAAAGAAAAGTAAAGAGAAGTATTCTATCTACGCCTTATGATAAACGATAATGCTTTTTT
>JAGQHE010000089.1:0-4032 GCA_020431995.1 Candidatus Nitrosopumilus sp. | reverse complement strand
GATTCCATAGATTGCCCTGATTCTGTAAATGTCCCATGTGGACAGTGCGATAACGTTTGGATCATAGTAAGGATCCATCATGTCCTTTGTGTCACCATGCTCGTCATGTGCTAGTCCCAACGTATGTCCAAGCTCATGTGTCATAACGATAAATATCGAGTAAACTCTTACAATTGAGATACTGCCATCTGGGTTCGTTACAGTTTTGGAACCTGCAAAAATTGCCCAGACATATTCCTCGTTGAATATGATTAATCCTGAAAAGTCTCCTTGTTCTGGGTACCATGCAAATGCAAGTATTGATGGTTTTTCTGCAAATTCGGGTTCTTCTATCTTGTTTTTGAACTCCACTCTAATGTCAGGAGATTGTGTTGAATGTACTCTGATAAACACAATTGGCACCTCAACCCCCCATGTTTGTAATGCAAGACTCAATACTCTTGTCTCTTCTGCATCTCCTGGAGTGTCAATAGTTCCTTTCATTATAGAATAAGTGAGAAATGATTTCTTCCATTTTCTGCCAGTCTCGGTTTGTGATTCTTTGCCATTGAGGTATTGTTTGAAATGAGTTTTGTTATTCTCAACTACAAGCTCACAACGAAGACCGTTCATGAAAGAAAAACAAAAAGAAAAGTAAAGAGAAGTATCACCAGAACTTGTAGATTTCGCCCCTGTTGTAGGCAGCCAGGTTTTCCATTTGGTCTATTTTTATTGCAGACTGTTGTCTTTGGATTTGTATTGTAGTGGCTTTTAATCCGTTCACGCCATTTCTTGCAGTTCGCGGATCTTTTGACTTGCTTTGCTGTCTGAAATAAGCCTGATCTTCAATCAGTCTCTCCAAGCCGTACTTGAGAGTATCTGTAATCATCTTGTATTTTTTTGTGGTCCTTGTCTTGTTTCCACTTTTGTCGGTATTGTTGACCATGGTTTGAAAAATAAAAAAGATGTAAAGAGAAGTAATTTGTATTTTGTGGATATGAGATTGATTGTTATCCACTAAACGACGGTATTGGAATTAAAGATCTAAGTTCTAGATTTCCGGTTATAATTAAAAGAAAGGAAATTGCAAGAAATGCCCAGAGGTATCCTCTAAACTTAATCAGATACGATTTATTTCTGAGAACGCCAAGTATTTCACAGATGAAACCCGTTGCAACTAAAATTGACATTATGGCAATATACGCAAATTCAAAAATGCCCGATAAATCAACGAGGTAATGATCTTTACTATTTTTTTGTATTAGTTCCATACAATATACAATTATGATAAATATTATACCGATAATTACTCCTTCAAAAAATTTTCTCTTTTCTGAATTCTTAGAATACACATTCTAATTCGAATTTTCTTCCCAATAACAGTTTCCACAGTTTAAGATCAAAAAATACTCTGTCAAATATTATTTTTACACAATATTACGAAAGAAACTGAAAATAAAAAAAGATGTAAAGAGAAGTATTCTCTTATTTGCTTCCTGATTTGAATTCAGTGTATCTCTTGAATCCTGCGTTTGTGACTCCGCCTAGGACGGTTGAACCGACAAGGAACTCTACAAGTTGTACTTGTGATTCGGTTATCTCAAATCCCGTTACAAAGTCAAGACCAAGAAATATCAGACCAACCACTATTGGCAGGGCCGTCAATATCTTTGAGAAATCGCTCATAAATCAGAAACTTTCATGATGCGCTAAGAGAAGTATTCAGTATTTCAGATTGTTACGCATTATGATGTTTGTCAGTTTTTCTTTTACCAAATGGAATTCCTTTTCATGGTTATCTGCAATCCTGATATGAGTCTGAACCTCTACCTTGAGATCAGATATCTGCTTGCACAGTTCTGACTTGAACTTGTACAATACGATAAGTGATGTTACTATGACTGGAACTGCTGTTGCAAGCCCCTGAATCAAGGAGTCAATGGTATCCACTATATATCAGTCCAGGAGCCGCTTAGGAAAATCTGCTTCTTTGACAACGTAGAATCATAGACCTCCATTCCCTCGGATGCCTCTATTGCCTGCTTTTCCGCGGTCCTTAGTACGGGATGTATGGGAACGTCAATTGTCTGGGATATCTTGGAGTTGCTTATTGCATCAATGATTGCGTCTGCAACAGCTTCTATCCCTTTTTCTACAAAATGGGTCTGGTCAGGATCTGAAAACTCTGCAATCTTGTCATCCTTGAATCCCGTGGATGCCCTTAACAGCCCCACATATTCCGTGGTATCTACAAAGATTCCGCCCTGGTCTTCAACCAATGGTCTTACCAGGCCGTTCCAGGTTCTTCTGGTGGCATGGTTGGCATCAGAAAAGTCGTCCCTGGGATTGATGTTGATCACTATTGGCAGGATGTTGTTGTTGATGCATTTTGTAATCATTGACGTGATGTTTGCAATGTATGTTGCCTGCAATACAGAGTTTGCAATGTCTGACGTGCCATAATTGATTATGCATGCGGATGGGCCATAAGCCACAATGTCCGCATTGAACCTTGCGTCCCCGTCGGCAGACTTGTTGCTTGGAGCCCCGATACCCATGTTCTGTACTGGCACGTCCAGCATTTGGGACAGCTTGTACGGGAGCGACTTTTCAACCGCGTCTTTGGTGTCATCAACCTCAAGGAAGCTGTGATGAGCGTTGTGTCCTGCAATAAGCGAGTCGCCTATGCACATTATTACCGGGGCTTCTTCATAGATCAATTGCACACGTATGACGTTTGCAGTGGTGGATCCTACGGTCCAGTCAATATCAAATTCTGTGTCTGTGTTGTTCAGAATTCTCATGCTTACGCCGCTGGTATTTGTTCCGACAATGTTTGCAAGAATGTTGGGAAGGGTGGAATTTGATTCAATTACAGCAGATGGATAGTCTCCTTCCTTCACTGTGAACTTTTTCTTGAACAGTACGGTTGCTACAGCATCCACGCCTGCAGCCTGTAATTGTGATAAGATATTCTCAGACTCTCCAACCCTGTCAAACCTGCCAGTCGGCTTTTGTCTGTGTACCCCTATGGATATGGATGTAAGATTGGAATCAAGAATGTTGGTGCTTGTCTTTACCTTGGCACCGATTACTGTCCCCTTTTGCCTTGCCCTGGACTGCTTTTCAGTGATTAGAAACTCCCTTCGTCCAGTCGTGCTTCCTGCCCCACCTGTGGAGGTTGCAGGATCATAATACCCGGAGCCTATTGTCTGGACTTTTTTTACTGTTCTTAGTTTGTTGATTAGTGGGATGGTTTGGTATCTTGTCAAACTGTAATGTGTAATGGTAAAAATCTAAAAGAGAACTATCTGGCAGATACGAACCATGTATCCGTGTTTCGTGAGATGTCGTGTGCTATCTCGTTGTAGTTGCAGGAGTGCAGCGCGTCTGACGGCCTTCCAATCGGATTAAAGAATCTCCTGTATGTCTGGCCTGTTGATTTCAGTTTTACCAGCTCGACTTCGACGTTTGTAAAGTCCTCGACAATCCAGTCAGATATCTGTCTGTCCTTGTCAGTTGCAGCAGGGATTACCATGTTGCCGTTTGCCAGTCTGTTTATCACTCTGTCAAGGGAAAATGTCCTGTCTATTGTGTAGCGGTTTTCCTTGCGCAGTTTCTTTTCCTCTTTCTTTGTTGGCATTGGTCTTTCCGGCCTGATATTATACGAGTTCTTTCTTATCAAATTAGCATACCTTGATTCGAGTGTCTGCACCTGGTACGTTCCTCCTCCTGCATCCACTACAACTTGCTTTGGATTGTAAGCATCTATATGAGACTGGACAATGTTTACCTGTCTGTCCAAATCAGATGTCTCAACTCTTTCCACGTTTAGTATGATCATCTTGTCTGCTACAAACTGCGTAACCCAGACTATGGTCTTTCCACCGCCTCCCCAATCCACTCCAATGAAGATATCACCTAGTGACCTGTCTACCTGCTCTGGCTGCAGATATGACCTTGTTCTGTCGTACAGTTTGAACATCATGGAGTCAGTGATAGGCTTTACATCTCCTTCAACAAACTGTGCCATTACGTGTCTTGCAAAGTCAG
>JAGQHE010000011.1 GCA_020431995.1 Candidatus Nitrosopumilus sp. | reverse complement strand
ATGCTGCTGTTGCAATCAGGCACCCTCCTTTATCATCAGATTTAGTACCTTTAATCACTTGACAAACACCGTTAACTAGTTCGGTACCGGCTCCACATATCGGTTCTTGAACAACTGGCGCTGGAGGCTCTTTATCAATACATTTGCCATTTACCAACTCTTGGTCAGAGGCACATGTTACTGGCGCTGGAGGCTCTTTATCAATACATTTGCCATTTACCAACTCTTGGTCAGAGGCACATGTTACTGGCGCTGGAGGCTCAGTTACTACGGGTGGCTTTGGTTTAGAAACAACCTGTTCACCGCCAACATAATTAATCGTGATTTCAGATTTATCTGCACCATGATGGAATTCAAGTGTATAATCACCATTTAATTTCCATAAGGGTCCACCAGCAACAAAGGTATTTTCAAAAGAACCATCGGATCGTGGAGTAAATTGCCCAATAGTTACAAGGTTGTTCTCAGGAGACTTTAAAATAAAAGTAATTGCTTTTCCAGAATTGGTCAGAGGATCATAGTCTTTAATTTTGCCAGTGATCTTAACAGTTGCACCATTCGAATAGATCTCAGTATCAGAAGATACGGATAGTGCCGGATTTGGATCACTGGTTGCAAAGACAATACCACTTAACCCATAAGACAAAACTGACGCAGATAATAATATGAATGCAAATAATCCCACTCTCCTCATTTTCAATTTGAATCAGGTTTGTGAGTATTTATATTTTCAACGAAAGAAAAATTGACCAGATTATACTCTAATTATACCTTTTTTGATGAGGTATTCGATTGATTGTATAAAATCTCGATCAGAAATTTGATCATTACCCCACCACCTGGCATTGTTTTTTAGCCAATCAGGAATCACTGTATCTCCGATATGGCGTAGATTAAATGGGGATAGTGAGATAATCCCTTGTTCAACCAAATATTCAAGATCATTGACAAACACTGAATCAGATATTGACGAGGATGACCATGACTTGGCGTTATTTTTTAGCCAACTAGGCACGTCAGGGGATGTCACAGTAAATGAAAGGGTTCCAACATCAATTCCAGCATGTGAGAGTTTTATTTTGTATGTTCCTGAAAAGGAGTTTTCACTTATGGTAAAGACGGTTTTGTATACTCCACTATTTGTCAAAGAGGCCGCAAAGTTCTGAATTTTACCATTAGGATCTGTCAATGCAATTGTTAATGGTATTCCTCTTTTGTGATTTGTGATACTACCGGAGAGAGTTATGTCCTCAGTATGTCCCGATAAGGGTTTAGAGATATCAGTTGTGCTTAAAGTAGGTTGGGTTGAAAAAGACGATGCAGGGTTATCTCTAGACAGGGTAAAGATGTTCGGATTGCCTGATTTGTCACGAGAATCAAAATATTTTGCATCAACACTGCCACCCGCAGTGGAGATTAATTTTGTGCCAGATCTGTCACATATTTGGGACGGCATTTTGAAAATACCTGTAAAGATTCCTGTACTAGGTCCAGTTTCTATCAATGTAAAACCAGTATCACCTAGACCCCCATGCTCAACCCCATTAATTGTACAACGCTTGTATCGTATATCCTTGATTAGAATTTCCAGTAAAATATTTCCGTCTTTACCAACTGTGTCTACAATGGGGGAGTTGGGATCATCTACAACATAATAAATGTCAATGAGATCACTTTTCAGATTCAGATCAGGATCTTTCAGTGTAAATGTTACCGGTTGACCAAAACGGAATGATGGCGAATTTGCAGATACAACCCCAGAATTTGTGAGTATGTCAGATTTTGACGAGGTTGTGGTAATTACACCCACTTTGTCTAAGTCAGAATAAGATAGTGTGATTCCTTTTTCATCAGTTAATTTGTTAGTGACAATAATTTTTATCTCGTCATCAATTGTCTTTATTGTTTGAATAAAACTAGGATCTAGGATATTCGCTTGATTTGTAACTGCATATTCAAAAGTTCCATCGAAAGTCGAGGAATTGTCCAGAGTCTCTTCTAGCTCGAAACGATAGATGGAATTGTTTATGCTTTCACCGTTTTGCAAACCAAAAGAAAAGAAATCAAAAACAATAGGTTGTTTATCTTTTTCGTCAGAGATAGTCAACATGCCTGAGGAATTAAAATCAATCACAAGAAACGCGGTTCCACTTTCATCAGAGATGTCTGCCACATCAGAATCATCAATTCGGACAAATCCATGGGATGACGATATATCCCCTGCGTCAACTATAGTTATTTGGGAGCCTGTAAGAGATCCAAAATAAAGCTTGAATGAGGTATCGCTGAAATCAGAAATCCCCAAGTCATTTTCAAAGGATCTCAGATCATAGTTTATCCAATTTGTACCATATGTATTAGTGTCAGAAACATCAAGCAAGACAGAAGACAATGTAGATGCGGAGACACCCAAATTCATAGAAATCATTTCATATGTGCCATTTGGAATTCCAGATGTATCAATAATCAGTCGATCCGAATTAGAATCAGGTACTGATGAATTTGCAGATTCAAAAACACCTAAAACACCAGAAGTCTGATGGAGTAAGACACTTTGAGCATGTTCCAAAGTAACTGGGTTTCCAATGGTTATTGTTGGAATTATTGCTGTATCTCTAAAGACATCCAAATGATCACGTGCGTCCGTGTTTAGATTTTGATCAGAATCCATCAAGGTTACAGGATACTTAGTGCCCGGAACTAGAGTTTTATAACCAGAACCTATTGTTAAAGATGGTTCGTTTACAGAAACAGATGCAGAAGAAAACCCAGTTAAAACAGACATAGATTTTTGATCATAATCAATTTGCCCGGTTTGCCCTCTTGGTGCATTATTTAGTATTTTTATGATTGAATCATCATTATCGTCTACACTGTCAAAGAAGCCAGAGTTAGGGCCATCTTCAACCAAGGTTATGATTTGTGAAAAGGTGTTTACGCCATCACTAACAAAAGTGTCAGGTTGTTCATTATTAACACCTAGTTCCATAATACGGCCCAAATTAACAGATAATTTTCCATTGTCTTCAAAGCCTAAACTAGAAAGAGATGGGGCCAGATTTACTAATCCTGGACTGCCGTTTGCTGAATCACGTCCCGCGTTATCAAAAGCCTGATAAAATGTTGATGACGAATCAACACTGAATGTCCATGAGTCTTCATCGGTTGGATCTTGATTCAATTGAAAATCATTGAGAGTTAGAAAAACTTCAGAGTTTGGAGGATACAAGTCTCGATCTATATTAACAGAGATGTTGTTACTGTCATCATATTCAAGATGCACTGTTTGTGGGTTTCCAGCGGGATTGTATTTGATCACAACATCATTGAAAGAATATAATTGGACTAAAGGCCACGCGTTAGAGTCCAGACCAATTTGACCAGATTGTATGTTGGGATTGGTATTGATTGATCTTGCTTTCCTAACGACATTGTTAAGATTAGTTGAAGGTGACAAAGTGCCAGTACATTGGGAAAACGGGGAATTTCCATCAGTATAACCTGAAAGTCCAGAAGAACGAGGCACTGCAAACCCATCGGTTTCAGAGAGGGAAATACCAAAAACTGAAGAATCAGTGTCCCTACTGCAAAAAACTCCAAAGTCCAAACCTTTACCAGGTGAACCTACAGTTGAATCAGCGAACTTTGCCTTGTCAACATTTGCGAAATACGCATACCAATTTCCATCAGTAGCCTGGATCATTCGAAGAGATTTTCCATTAAGGGTCATATCAGGTTCTCCCTTTCCTTGATCAGTATCACGAATATCAGTATCACGAATTATTACCTCAACCACCATTGAACCTGAAAAATGATTGTCAAACTTGGAATTTTCTGCAGAGACAAACAAGTTAGCATTACTAGCAGCCTCTGCCTGAACAATGGGAATTAAAGAGATCATAAACAGTGTCAAAATGAGACCTATATTCTTCAATATGCAGAATAACTTGTCATCACAGATAATCTTGTCGTATAATTTCTTTTCAGAATAGTTGTAATACATGATCAAATCAACAGTTAGAAGAAATGTTTGTCCAAAGATCAAGAATTTTAGGAATATCACTTTTGGCCATATTTTCCGCATTTGTGGTAGAATTTGTGTTCGGATTGGCGTCAAACAGTTTGGGTCTTATTACAGACAGCATTCATGCACTACTAGATAGCATCGTAACAATGGTGCTTCTTTTAGCTGCAAGACTAGCAATCAAGCCACCAGATGAAGAGCATACATACGGACATGGGAAAGTGGAATCACTGGGAGGACTGATTGGAGGAATTGCAATTTTTCTAATTGCCATATTTTTTATTTATGAATCAATTCACAGATTACAGAGTCCGCACCCGAATGTTCTTCCAGGAATTTTTGCAATTATTGCAGGCGTATACACTATTGGGATAGACATTTTTAGAATAATTTTATTACGAAAATCGATTAAAAAAATTGGAGGTAACACTCTCAAAGCAGATTTTTACCACGCATTCATGGATTTGGGATCTACACTTGTTGCAATAGGAGGAATCATTTTTGTGACATATGGGTTCTATAGCGGAGATTTTGTTGCAGCGTTAATCTTAGGGATCCTCCTAGTAATTCTGAGTATCAAATTAATTTACAAAACTGCGCAAGATCTTACAGATATTATCTCCCCAGAAATTGTAAGAAGTGTAAAAGAAATTGTTAAAAATACAGAAGGGGTGATGGATGCACGAGCTATACTTATGCGGAGATCAGGGGACACCATATTTGCGGATGTTACCATTTCACTTAGAGGAGACACAAGTTTTGAAAATGCTCATGAGATTAGCAGTAACGTTGAGAAAAATATTATAAATAAAATCCCAAACGCGTCCATTACAATTCATTTTGAACCGAATTGGGAAAACGTTCCAGTAGATGCAAAAATTTTAGATATTGTAAAAAGCGTGGAGGGGGTAAAAGGAGTACACAATATTATCACGCACAATTCCAGAGGCAAAATATTTGCCAATTTACATGTCATGGTAGATAGAGAAATCAATCTATATTCGGCACATAAAATTTCCGAGATAGTAGAAGAAAAAATTCAAAGAAGCATTCCAGATATTGAGCATGTGACTATCCACTTAGAACCATTCTTAAATGTGCCAGAAAATTTCAACGTCAGAGATAGAGAAACTGAAAGAAAGATTAGAGGAATTTTAGAGAAATACAAGCAGGTCAGAAAAATTGGGCGAATAGTTTCACTAAATTTTGAAAATATTTTGAAAATTGATATTGATTGCTCATTTGACAAGGAATTATCAATTGAGAAAGTCCATGATTTAACATCAGAGATAGAGCACGTGATCAGAACAGAAATTCAAGATGCCGTAATTACAATACACCCAGAGCCAATTTGATCAGATCAGAATACTTGTGGCATACATAATCAACATGCCAAGAGCAAATCCAGATATAACAGAAGCACTAGACAAGTTTTTTTTGCCTTCTTCTCTAATCCATTTTAAGATGATTATAATGACCTGAAAAATTGCACCTGCCCCAATTGAAAGAAAGATCACTGCAGAGAATGGAGAGTATGCAAATCCGCCAACCCACCCGCCAAAGATGGCAGGAGTTCCAGCAATTATTCCCAGCATCATTAATTTTGTAACCATCAATTTCCCACGAGACAGAGGTGCCGCAATCGCTAGACCTTCAGTTGTATTATGAAGAGCAAACCCAACAATCAAGAATGTACTAAACGCAATAGAACCAAGACCTATAGCTGCTCCGATTGCAAGGCCTTCTCCAAAATTGTGCAATCCAATTCCAATTGCAATCATCAGACCAATTGCTACAGGTTTTGAAATTTTTAATGAATCAGCTTTGTCAGTTAGCTTTTCAGAGGCATAATACAAACCAAGAAATGACAAAACAAAAGTTGTTGCAATAAGCAATTCACCGTGAAAACTACTACTCAGATTTTCAGAAGAAACATCAAACGCTTCTTTAACAGAATCAATTCCAAGAAAAAGCAAAAGACCTGTAGTCAGAGCTAAAAAGAAATAATATTTACTTTTTGAGATTTTTTTTATAAACGGTAACCAAAGTAACCCTATCAGGACAGGAATCACACCAACATAAGATCCAATTATTGCAAAGAATACGATAAATTCCATATTTAGCTGTAAAGCAGTTGCTGCAGCATCAATTTGTTTTTCAAATCTTACTCCATCACCAGTAGTCAAACCAATTGTATAAGGTTCTGCTTCATTCCATTCGAATGGAATTCTAACAAGTGCTGTCTCATATCGCTCTAGAAATTTATCAGGCTCTATTGCCGCAGGTTGAATCCTATCATTTACATCAGCCATGGAAATCTGAACAGGGATAGGCCCTGTATTTCTTACAGTTACATGAATTTCTGATTTCACAAAATCCACTTTTTCCATAGTGAGTTCAGGTAGAGGAACGCCTAGATCAAGCAAATCCGAGCCAGGGCCAAAAATATAGGCCATCATCAAAATTATAAAAATAAACGGCACCATTCCACTTGCAATTATCTTTCCTCTTGATGTTTTTTTGTTAGTTTCCATAGTTTACCTCAGAGTTCGAATTGTCTTTGACCAGAAACAATCCAAGCCATCCTTTTTCAGAGAATTCGACTTTATGAGCATGAAAAAGATATTTTCCTGGAAAAGCATATTGGAATTCCATTATGCCACGTTCAGTTTGTGACAAAGTTATCATATCGGTATAGAAGGAAGGCACTAGATCAGTTCCTGTCGGATAATAGTGATACAAATTCCCGTGGAGATGAAAATTATTGATTGGATCAAATTCCACCATATTAACAACGTAAATTCGAATTAAATCATCAGTGT
>JAGQHE010000010.1:55868-61042 GCA_020431995.1 Candidatus Nitrosopumilus sp. | reverse complement strand
TGATTCATTTCACCATACTCGTAAAGTTTCAACAAAATATCCTTCCTAATGTAGATTCTATCTCTATACTCACGTGCCAATAATAATCTCCCTTAAACACAAAGTCCATAATAAAACATCATCTATCCCATAATCTTTTGTTTCTAGGTTTTGTTCTGAGTTTTGTGGTACAACAAGTACATGAGTTCCCGTCAGTGAAAAAATAACAATCACATAAACCACATCTTTTTTGTCCTGATTTGTAACGTAAATTATTTGGCATCGAGTTTGCCTTGATGTTCTCGCATAATCCCTTACAAATTTGAGTCAACTGTTCCCAAACCCGTTTTTCCTAAGATAAGGATCAGGTAACATTGTTACGTATCACTTGATAACAATCCCTTTTATTCAAAATTAAATGAAACTAACAATGAATACCAAAACCAAATACATGATCCCCGTATTTGCAGCAGTCTTTGCTATGATATTCGTATTTTCTAGTCCGTATGTCATGGCAGATGATACCAATGGTACATGGGGTGGAAAACATTTCAAGGGAACAAATGAACAGTGGGGCGGAGATCGCCACATGGGTCCAAAAGGACCGATGGGACCACATACAATAACTATTGATGGTTTCACAGGTTCAGTTGCAATCCCACAAGACATTACCAAAGACACACGTGATTCACTAAAAGACCAAGTAACTGTAACTCTATCACAAGCAGTAAACGTTGCAAGCAGCAATGGCTTTGATGGAATGAGTGCAAACTTAGGAGTAGTTGATGATGGTACAGGTAACAAGTATCTTGTATGGACAATCACTAGCATTGACAAAGATGCAGAGACAGGCGTAGTAACATGCAATGTCTTTGTAGTTGACGCAGGAAATGAAGCAAACTATGCTCAGATAACTCAGACTTTTGATCATCCAATGAAAGGTGATGGTCAAGGTCCAAAGGCTCAAGGTTTTCAAAAGTTTACTGATAACCTAGACCCAGAAACACAAGTAAAGTTCCAAGATTTGATGGATCAACTAAGACAGACACATCAAAATGGAGACACTGAAACTGCCAAGAATCTAAAGGATCAGTTACACCAACTATTGCAGTCACTACACAACGAAAATAGTTAAAGAATAATCTTCTTTTTCATTTTTTATTTTTTTCAAGTAACAATGTTACTCATAGGTTTAATATCAAATTGGAAAATACCATTTACGATTAATTTGATGAGTTATCTATCCAAAAACAAAGTTACGTCTGCGTTAATGATTGCAGCAATAATTTCTACGTTAGTTGGAGGAATCCTGCATATTATGATGGCTCCTCGTTCGTTAGAGCGAGAGTTCCTAGAAGGAGTTTTCTTTTTGATTTCTGGAATATTACAGGTCTTTTGGATATTGCCAATTATCAAAAACTGGAATAGGGTTTGGTATTATGTAGGAATAGGTGGAACTGCAATACTGTTTGCATTATGGCTTGGCGAGCGAATACCAAGACTGATTGATGGGGGAGGAATCAGGCTTTCATCTAATACGCTTGCAATAGAAGGATTTCAGATTGCGTTTATTGTATTATGTATCATACTTTTGAAAAGAAAATCAACAGAGTAGGAAAAATTTCAACTCCTAAGATTAATTCAGGATCAATCTATTACTAGATTAAGAAAGATTCTAACGTTTAATTTGCCTCTGCTAAACCTTTTAGAATCTCGTTGACCTCTCTTCTGGGGTCATATTCATGACTAGGCTCAAAATCTTTCCAATTTCCACTAGTTTTCACTGGATACCATCCTCCATCGTCATCTAACAAGCCATCATAGATCTTATCAGGGGGCACAACAGGATGAACTCCGTTACTGGAATAATAGTAAATCTCCACAAATTTCCCTTGACATACGGGACAGCATGTGATTTTGGGTTCTTTTTCGACTCTTAATTTGCTATATGACAGACTGCCAATCCAGGATACAGAGTGGGAACCCTTTCTAACGCCGCAGTGTGACAAGAGATAGCAAAATGTCTGAAATACTGAGTTTCTAAATCCCTTGTCCTTTACATACCATCCAAACTTTCCATAGCTTACCGAAATGAAACCCCTGTTGACAAACCCCACCAGATGAAAGTGCGGGGCATAGTACCATCTCCTCGTACTTTTCTGGAACTTAAACGGATGAAAGATTATCGCACCACCTGTGAAGCTCATCGTATCAAGTATCTGCTTTGCTCTCTTTCTTAGATCCTTGTATGACAAGTGATATTGGTTGGGATTGATGCTCAGGATAAGATGTATAGGTGATCGTTTTGAGATTCTTTCGTATTCCTCTGTTCTTTTTGTGGATGCGTTTGCCTGTCGTGCTATCCATTTTAGATAGCATTCCTTGCACGATGACCTGTAACATGACCTTTGGTACTGCTTTACATATATGGTATTTCCCTTGCCCAGTCTCTGATGTTTTTGGGAGTCAAGGCATCCAAACGTCTGCCACATGCCGCACCAGTCATGCTTCTCTTTTGTGGAAGGAAGCATCCATCCGTCATGCTCTGTTTTTTCCCAGTTTGTTAGGAATTTTCTGTCATCTACGAATTCTCGCACCCTATACAAGGAGGATTTACTTTGCTTAGAGGCAGGACTGATCAGATATGGAACTAATGACTGATTCTGTGTTTTCTTTCTAGTCTGAGAAAATGTTGCAGTCAAGGTCGTTTCAACGGTGCCTTGCTTTTCGTCTAAGGGTGGTATGACAGCATGGACAGAGCAATTCATCAAAGATTATAGAATACCCGCATTGAGAGCAGTACTTGTAGCCTAAGCTGAACTTGGGATTGCCTCGGTATCCGTCAAATCTCTCGCATATTCCCTTACAGCTCAATTTCCTGCCTCCTCATTACAGTTTGTTTTCTACATACAGGGCACGGATCATAATCTGGTGCAAGTCCATCTATCTTCTTTAGGCAGCACTCATAACAATGTGCGAAATTATCCTCAAAGATTCTGGATAAAGTCTTCCCGCACCAATGGCAGCACTTGTGACTCATAAAGCAAAGTAAGATTTTAGGGTATTGAGGACAATTTTCCCCACTGAAAACCAGAAAAAACACGCATGAATTTCAAAAAAAGGACACGGCAGGTCAGGAACTTACCCTTGAGAAACTAATCAGCAAAGAGTTTGATGGCAAAAAGGAGATATCAAAAATCAGCAGCCGAGTCTTTGATTTGGATCACGAATCACAAGTAATCCTGTCTGTCATAGCGGAAAATGGGCCCTTAAACGAGAATCAGATAACCAAACTTGCCTTTAGAAAATCCCACTACATTACAAGGGACGTAGTACGTTACAGGCTGTCAAGTAAGAAAAACCCAAACAATTTTCTTGAACTAAGTTTTGTTAGGCAAAGAGAGGGCGATCTCATAGGCAATTTTAGAAAAGCTCAGAAAGTGGAAAAAGTATACTCGTTAACAATGAAGGGATTTCTTGCATCCCTAAGCTTGACCCCTTTTGAGCAGAATTACATGGTAAAAAAATACAAAAAATTCCTAAAATCAAGATTTTATCCCATAGAGAACTTTGAAGATCTCTGCTTACAGGCCATTAAATTTGACATAGGGATGTTTCTTTTTGATCAGGCCATTAACGAATTCGTTCTGAATCGTGCGGATAACATGCAGTCCAAAATTGGCTTTTTTCATTCCATGAACTCATACAGATTTCAGTCCACTTACATCTATGCTCCAGTGCTGACCCAAGAGGATGCCCAAAGCATGAAAGAGCTGCAGAGATATTATTGGATAACGGGGATCATCCTGATGAAGATTATTTACGGTGATAAAATGTCTGATGATCTTCCAAATAATTTATCTGCCGTCAACGATTGGGAGTTGTTTTTTGAAAACATACAGGATCATGCTTCTTTTGATTCTGATATTAAAAAATATCAAGATGAAATAAGTTGGGAGTCTTTGGAAGTAGATGAGAATACAATATACAAAGAGTCAGAAGAGATTCTTTACAAGCTGGGGATTACCGGATTTAGCAAAGAACACAACATACACTGTTGGGGAATGTAGTGTCATAAATTCAGATTTTGGATTAGATCGCTTAGTTCATTGGAAGGTATGTCCGGAATCTTTTTTGTCATTAACATCTGTACAAGAATTTTGGCAGCCAATTTGTTGGATGCCAGGTTATGTTGATTTGCTTTTTCTTCTAGTTCTAAGGCTTTTTTCAAGTCAAGTGGTTTTCCGCACTGGTCACAAATTTCTGAATCATAAGCATTTGACGTCTTACATATAGAGCAAATTCGTGGAAGATTTGATGCCGGATTCTCTTTTTTATCGTTTAAGCCATGCATTTTCAGTATAGCGTCATCAACATCAGAATTGTTCAAATGGACATATCTTGCAGGCATGGTAGAGTTTCTTGTCCATCCGTGTCTTAGTCGCATAGTAGATTCTGGCAAATATTTTGAAAGTCGAGTAGCTGCAGAGTGTCTAAACAGCTTGAGATTGATTTTTTTCCTAATCTTTGCTTTTCTAATTCTTCTTTGTAGCATTGCTACCGCTGCTGAGTAAGTCATTTGATTTCCATAATTATCCTCATCAAACAGAATCCATAATGGATGCTCTGAATCATCTTTGAACGGATGAACATTCATCCATTTTGCAAGGTTTGGAACAGATGTTACAAGTCTTATTGGCCTAGGGCCAGTTTTGCCATCAACATGAATCACAGCTCCTTTGTCATCAAATTTGACATGTTTGATTTTCAGATTCAATATTTCCCCAGGTCTCGTTCCAGCTTCATAGTGAGTATCCAAAAAGGCCTGATCTCTAGCATTATCCGCACATGCTTGAAGAAGCTTTCTGTGATCATCCTCAGTTAGGAGCTGCTCGCGTATAATTTTGTCTTTAACTTGTTTTAATCGAATGGATTTTAATTCAGGCGGATCTCCTACCTCTCTATAGTCTCGGGAGCCAAGTTTTATCCATCTGAAAAATGGCTTCAGTGACTTCTTATAATCTCTGGTTGTCTCCGATTCGCCGCCAAGGCTGTCACCAAACTCATCCAAGACATTTCGTATTAGTTTATCGATGTCTGTTTTGATTACGTCTGTCCAGTTTTTTCCAATTCTAATCGTGATATCAACAAGGATGGCTATCTGTTTGGCTCGGGTAGACTTCTTAAGACCCAGA
>JAGQHE010000010.1:0-55827 GCA_020431995.1 Candidatus Nitrosopumilus sp. | reverse complement strand
GGCTTTTGCCTTGTCAAATGCCCTTTGAATCTTCCTATCATAGTCTAGTAACTGAAACTCCTGCATCATGCAGATTGCGTGTTTGAGGGTATTAAACACAAAAGTGTAGGCCCTCGAGGGGAATCGAACTCCTGTCCGAGGATCCACAGTCCTCTATACTAGCCACTATACTACGAGGGCCACAAAGAATTGAATTTGCTCGTCCTGTAATAATCTTTAAGTTCTAACCTGAAACTGGGCTGTAGATTTATTATTGACTAGATGAAGTTCATAGTATGCGATTATGGTGGATTGCAATGGCAATAGCAATTGGAGCTACTTGGGTTGGAATGAACTATTTGCTTCCTTTCAAATAGTTTCAGATTTATCAATATTTTTTAATTTTGTTGATAATCCAAAATTTGTATAACAGTAATAGCGATCGCTTTAAATTTGTTATATTAGGATATTTTTCAACTTGAAAAGAGGGTTCCTTGCCAACAGATTGCGTTCTAGTAAGAAATCAGTAGACAGTATTGAAAGCAGGATTGAGACCATAGAGAGCAAAAATTTTGTTTGGATTGATTTGCAAAATCCAGATAGAAGCGATGTGGAAAAATTGGCTGAAAAATATAATTTCAATACACTAAACATTGAAGATTGCATGACAAAGTTTGAACTGCCAAAGCTGGATAGTTATGATGACCACTTCTTTGTAATTCTGCATTTTCCACCGTTGTCACAGAAAATGGGCATATCAAAAAATAGCCAATTATCAATATTTGTTGGGAAGGATTTTCTAGTTACAGTACATCAGGGAGATCTTAAACCATTGGTAGGATTGGTGAACACATGTAAAAATGATTCAGAACAGCAAATGAAGAATAGGTTATTGGGTAAATCGTCAGGACTGCTACTTCATGAGATAATAGATGTTTTAGTAGATGATCTCTTACACACATCGAGGAAAATAATTGCCAATCTAGACGAGATAGAAGATAGGGTGTTTGATGAAACAAAACCGGTGGCAAGAAGCATATCTCTACTAAGAAGGGAGATCAACAGACTGAGAAGGATTGCCAATCCGTTGAAAAAATTTGTTTTAGAAATTGCAAAACAAGTGAAAAGATTTTCTGATGAAGATGAACAGCTTGGATTATACTATGATGATGTAATTGACCACATTGAGAAAGTAATAGAAACATTAGAAGAATCAAGGGAAACCATGGAAATTTACAAAGACACAGACTTTGTATTAAGTACTGAAAAAACAAACAAAGTACTTGGAATGTTGACTATTATCTTCACATTAGCCATTCCATCCACAGTAATTGGGACATTTTATGGAATGAACGTTAATTTGCCAGGCGGGGTTGGCGACAATACAGTATTACTAGGCCCATTTACAACTTTCATAGTAATTATTATCGCATCTGCCATACCAGCAGTTATGATGTTTGTGTATTTTAAAAAACTAGGATGGATTAGTAATTAAGATCAGAATGATTTGGAACGCATCATGATTTGCTTATTTTGATCAACGATTTATCTCTCAGGAAGATATCAAAGACAGGTTTTTTCAACATCTACATAGAACGTGTTAGAAAAGACCAAAACATCACCAGTTTCGATCAAAACAAGATTAGATAAATATAAGCAACACTAACTTAAGCCATGGGCAAAATAAGGATTAGAACTGGAAGAGGTACAGGAACTATCGAAGTCGACGACGATCCTACAAAGTGGTCAGGCGATGAATATAGAAAAATTCAAGAAGTCAGAAAAAAAGCCGCAGCAAATCGAATGGTTCACACAGGCAGAGGCACGGGTTCTAGACGATTAGGTGATATGCCTGATCCAAAAGCAAGACCTTCAACAGAAGGAATGACAAGAAGTACAGGCAGAGGCACTAGCTCAAGAAAGAGTACTAACAAAGGGTCAGAACAATAGAATATTATTTTTAAAATTCTATTTCTAGGGTATGCTAGAAACAGCAGGGCTAAATTTTGATATCAGGGTTTCCCAATTTTAGTTTGTTCCAATCTGTAAGAAAGTTCTTTAAGCCAATTTTTGTCAATGGATGTTCTAGCATCTTATCTAAGACTGCAGGCGGTAGCGTTACCACATCTGCCCCTATTTTTGCAGCGTCAATAACATGTAATGGATGACGAATACTTGCAACAAGAATTTGTGTTCCAAAATCATAATGTGAAAAAATCTCTTTAATCTCTTTGATTAGGTGCATTCCATCCTGCCCAATATCATCCAGTCTGCCGATAAACGGGCTGACATATTTTGCTCCTGATTTTGCAGCAAGCAAAGCTTGATTTGGAGAAAAGATCAAGGTAACATTTACAGGAATTCCCTCAGACGAAAGGGATTTACAAGCTTTTAGGCCATCAGGAGTCATAGGGACTTTGACAACAACGTTATCACCATATTCACGAAGACGTTTTCCTTCTTCCACCATTCCAGGATATTCAGTACTAACAACTTCTAGACTAACGTCACCTTTGATGATTTTTGTAATCTCTTTCATGGCATCTTTTGGATTACCACCTTCCTTTGACATAAGGGACGGATTAGTTGTAATACCATCTAGCAACCCCATGTCATTGAATTTTCTAATGGATTCAAGATTAGCAGTGTCAAGAAAAATCTTCATATCTTTTTACTCCTGATTTCTTTGACTTGTTTCACCATATTAAAAGATGTTATCCCATGTTTTTCTAAGAGTAAATGAATTTCATCGTCTCTAGCAGATTCTCCAAACATATCTTGTACTCCAATCCTCCTAATAGGGACGGGGTAGGATTCAGAAACAGACTCTGTTACAGCGGATCCCATTCCGCCAATGATGTTATGTTCTTCAGCAGTGACAATACAGCCGGTTTCCCTTGCTGCTTTTTCCAAAATTCCATGATCAATTGGCTTTATTGAAAACATATCTAGAACCCTACAAGAAATTCCTTCTTTTTGTAATGACTCAGCAGCTTCCAAAGCCATTCTAACGGTTATCCCACATGCTGCAATAGTACAATCAGACCCATCTCTTAGAGTGATTCCCTTGCCAATTCGAAAATCTTGAGATTCCGAATGGACCAGGGGGGTTTTTGATCTTGCCATTCTCATGTAAAATGGGCCATATTCTTTTGCCATTAATTGGATTAATTTTGAAACGGCAACAGTGTCCGCAGGAATAAAAACGTGGAAATTCGGAATCACTCTCATTATTGCAATGTCTTCAATTTGTTGATGTGATCCACCGTCAGGACCAACAGACAGACCACCATGAGACACAACTAATTTAACATTGAGGCCTTTTCTACCAGGTGGTGAAGGGTAAGCAATGTTGTTTCGAATTTGATCAACTGCCCTTCCAGGCAAAAATATAGCATAAGTGCTAGCAAATGGAACCTTTCCAGAGATTGCCAATCCAGATGAAATGGTAACAAGATTTGCTTCTGCAATTCCTACATTAAAAAACCTGTTTGGAAATTCTTTACCAAATTCAGAAGTTTTTAGTGAATCGGTTGTGTCTGCGCCTAAAACAACGATGTTTGGGTTTTCTTTTCCAGCCTGGATCAGAGATTTTGAATATTCTGAACGCATGTCAGTCATTATTGGTTCATTCAAAGATATCCAGCCTCCTGCGCAATTTTTTTAATTTGTTCTTGTTTTTCTCCTATGACATGCAACTTAATCCATTTGTTTACCAAGTCTTTTCCTCCTAACTCATTGGATTTATCAAGTAAGATGCGTCTTCTAGAATGTAAAATTTCATTTCTAAAGTCCCTAATTGCAACACGTACGTCTTGCTGTCCAATTATAGCCCCACCACCAACAAATACACGTGCTCCATCTGCAAAAACAGAGCCGATATTTTCAAGATTTACTCCACCATCAGCCTCAATATAACCTGAAAAATTGTGCTCTTTCAATATAGGATTCAATCTTGCCATTTTTGCATGGGTTTCTTCAATGTATTTCTGACCAGATTTTCCAGGTACCACTGACATTACAATCAGTTGATCAATAGAATGTAGAAATTTGTATGACCATTCAGGCAATTCAGTGTCGGGATTAATTGCTAATCCGACACCAACTTGATTTTGATTCAGTCGATCATGAATCTCCCCAAAACTGGATTCATCAGTAACCTCTGCATGAACTGTAATAATATCACTTCCAGCGTCAATATAGTCTCCAACATGTTTTACAGGTTCGTCAATCATCAGATGGGAGTCAAATGGAATAACAGTCAGTGGTCTTAATTCTCGGATTTTATTATGATCAAAAGTTTTAGCAGGAACAAACTTGCCGTCCATCACATCAAGATGAATATAATCAGCTCTGCCAGACACGCACCTTTTAATTTCATTTTGAAGGTTGGATATATCTCCTGCAATGATGGATGGCGCAATCATGAATTGCGAGTCTAACTCAAGATTAATCACGGGAACGATATTAGAGTCAGGAGATTTTCCATGCCATTGGGGGTTATTCTCCATATGTTCAATTGATTTTCCCTTTATGGTTCTAGAGATGATAATTGTCGGGACTCCTTTTGTTGCATTGGCTTTTGCAAGGGCCGCGTTAATTTGTTCAATTCGATGTCCATCAATTTCAATCACATTCCAACCAAATGATCTCCATTTATCACCGGTTTTCCAACGTGACGCATCTTTCCACATTTCAGAAAAGTCATCACCTTCTAATTGTTCATCAAGAGGCATTATTTTTTCAGTGTAGGAGTCTTGTTGAATGAAGTTCCTATCAAGAAAGACAGTAAGATTATCAACTTTGTATTTTGCAGCTGTCATAGCAGCTTCCCAGATCTGACCTTCGTCAGACTCACCATCGCCGATAATTGTATAAACATGATGTTCTTTGGAATCAATCTTTGCTGCAAGCGCCATTCCAATAGAATAAGATAATCCAGTGCCTAAAGATCCTCCACAAAACTCCACACCAGGGCATTTAAGGTCAGGATGTCCTTGCAGTCTACTTCCAAACTTTCGCAGCGTTTCTATTTCAGATTCTGGAAAGTATCCTGCAACTGCCATGTTGGAAAATAAGCCAGGGGCAGCATGGCCTTTGGATAGAACTAGGCGATCCCGATCTTCCCATTGAGGGTTGTTAGGATCAAAGTTAAGATATTTGTTAAATAAGCACCCAAGAATTTCCGCCATAGAAAAAGAGCCTCCAGGATGACCAGAGCCGGCTGAATCTATCGACTTTATTACTAACTTTCTTGCCTTAAGAACGTTCTTTTTAATGTGATAGTAATTGAGGCCCACCTTAAACATCGTCATTGTAAATTGAATAAAAATCTACTTCTGTAAAATTTTAATTTGATCGCAATCAAATGATAACATGGGAATTAAAAAAAATACTTCAATGCTATTATTTGATAATCATTGTTACTTATGCATAAAATTTTCAAGAATGGTTGATTTTTTTGCTAGGAATAAAATTTCAATGGTAGGTCACTATTCCGATCTTGGAACAAAGATTAGAAGAGACATTCTAGATGAGTCTGCATTGGATATGTTTTGGTTTATTGATGAAAAAATTGCATATGGTGGGAGAGCAGCATTATTTCCATTACTGAAATCAATGCTATCTAAGAAAATAAGTGAATCACCGATTTTTGTAATTGATGAAAAATGCAACAAAGATTGTAAGACAATCAAATCAGTTTTTGTAAGATCATCCAGTTTATTTACAAATAGCAAGAAAATAGTTCTAAAGTAAATCTAAATAATACTTGGAAAAATGAACACACATATGAAAATTAGAATCGAATACTCGAAAAAGAAGACAAGCCTTCTTTGTGTATTTGTATTAGAAAATTCAACTACAGTTTCAGGATTGGGAAAATTTGATGCTAAAACATCCTCAATTATAGATCAAGCTGTAAAAGACATGGAAGGAAAGTTAGGAAGATTAAGCATAATTCCTTTTTCAGGAAAAAATTCAATTCAGAGAATTCTACTTGCAGGATTGGGCAAAAAGGAAGAGATAACAAAAGATACTATCAGAGCAGTGTCTGGAAAAATTGCTCAAAAAGCAAGGGAGTTAAAATTAAAAGAGTTTTCAATAATTGTGCCTCCAAGTTTCGTGGAAGAACCAGTTTCATCTGTTTCTCAGATTGTGGAAGGAGTTAAAATGGGATTATATAAATTCGATAATTTCAAATCAGAAAAATCAGAAAGGTCTCCAGATTTGACAATCATTGTTTCTAAATCAGATAAAATTTCAAAGGCTATTAAAAATGCTGAGATTATTGCGGACAGTACAATATTTACAAAAAGTGTTGCCAATTTACCTCCAAATGAATGTACGCCAACTACGTTAGCAAACCTTGCTAAAACAATTTCTAAAAATAGTGGGTTAAAATGCAAAGTCATATCTGAGCCAGAATTAAAAAAGAAAGGTTTTGGCGGCATATCAGCAGTTGGTCAAGGAAGTAAAAACCAACCAAAACTAATTGTTTTAGAACATAATAACGGATCAAAAAATGAAAAACCAATTGTTCTTGTAGGAAAGGCAGTGACATTTGACACCGGGGGCATTTCATTAAAACCAGGGGACAGGATGGACGAGATGAAATTTGACAAATGCGGTGGATGCACGGTTCTTGGAATTATGAAAGGTGTATCAGAGTTAAAACTACCAATCAATGTTGTCGGGATTATTCCTTCCGTTGAAAATATGCCTGGTGGCGAATCATACAGACCTGGGGACATCATAAAGCTATACAGCGGAAAAACTGCAGAAATTCAAAATACAGATGCAGAGGGCAGATTGATTTTAGCTGACGCATTATCATATGGGGAAAAAACCTATTCGCCAAAAGCAATAATTGATTTTGCTACGTTGACAGGGGCATGTATAATCGCATTAGGTACTAATGTAGCTGGAATTGTATCAAACAACAAAAAACTAGCAGAGAAGATCTACCTAGCTTCCAGCAGAACCATGGAAGAGATTTGGGAACTTCCATTGAACAAAGATTACATGGATATGATAAAATCAGAAGTTGCAGATATGAAAAATGTCGGAATTGGTAGATCTGCTGGTACTATCACAGCTGCAGCGTTTTTGAGAAATGCCATCAAAGATACGCCATGGGTTCACCTAGATATCGCAGGGGTTGCATGGACACAGGCAGGTACAAAAGAAAAATCATACAATCCAAATGGCGCTACAGGTTTTGGAGTAAGATTGGTTTTGGATTATTTACAAAATCTGTAAAATCAGTATCCTCTACTATTTCTATCAGGCGTACCAACATTTGGATTTCTAAAGCCATGTTTCTCCATCATATGATTGAGAAATCGAATATCATCAGAAAAAGGCTCTCCACATACAGAACAATTTGGCATCGAAATCATATCAATTTGGTCTACTCAGTATTAAAAGATTGATTGTGAAAATAGAAGATGCCAGCACCGTTGCTTCCCAAGAGCTCTCGCATCTTAGTAGCACAACAGCGACGTCAGGTTTGACTTCCAAGTTCGGAAAGGGATTGGGTCGCACCCTAACGCTATGGCCGGCTTGATAACGCTTTGAAGATTCTCATCTATTAACGTAACGCCAGATTGGAAAATGTTCAAAATAGGTATAAAGCAAAGGAAATGCCGGATTACAACATGACACACAGGGTTGCAGTTTTGGACCAGGATCTTTGTCAACCAAAAAAATGCGGTCTAGAGTGCATAAAATACTGTCCAGTCAACAAATCAGGAGCTGAATGCATTGTTCTAAATGAAGAGATAAAAAAGGCTCAAATTGATGAAGACATATGTAATGGATGCGGAATATGTGTCAAAGTATGTCCGTTTGATGCAATCACAATTGTAAATCTAGCTAGCGAGTTAGCTACAGATAAAATTCATCAGTATGGAATAAACTCATTTCGGCTATACAAATTACCAACCCCAAAAAAAGGTGAGGTTGTAGGACTGCTAGGAAGAAACGGGATGGGTAAAAGTACAGTGGTAAACATATTGTCAGGAAATTTAAAACCCAATCTGGGCAGATATGAAAACCCTCCAGAATGGGATGAAATTTTAAAACATTATAGCGGTACAGAACTAAAACAACATTTTGATAAAATTCAACAAAAACAAATTCGCGCATCAATTAAACCTCAACAAGTACACCACATTGCAGAAGCGTTTGAAGGGACAGGGAAAGAACTTCTTGACAGATATGATGAAAGGGGAGTTTCAAGAGAACTAATCAAAGAATTAGGATTAGAAAATTCCTTGGAGCAGAGACTAAAGGAGCTAAGTGGAGGCGAGTTACAAAGAATCGCAGTTGCTGCCGCTGCATCTAAAGATGCAGAGTTTTATTTTTTTGACGAACCATCTTCATATAACGATGTTTTTCAAAGAACTGGGGTTGCTCGCGTAATTCAAAATTTGGCAAGTATTGGAAAAAGTGTAATGGTTGTAGAACATGATCTTACATTACTTGATTTTCTAAGTGACTATATTGAAGTGTTATATGGCGAACCTGCAGCATATGGAATTGTTTCAACAATCCTATCTACAAAAATTGGAATCAACGTATTTCTTGACGGGTATTTACCAAATGAAAACGTCAGATTTAGAGATAAAAAATTTTCTTTTGATGTATCATCATCAACCACCGACATATTTGAAGAAGGAAACACGATTGTCACATATCCAAGACTGGTAAAAGAATATCCCACATTTTCAGTCACAATTGAGCCTGGTCAAGTAAGAAAAGGCGAAGTTGTAGGAATAATGGGTGCTAATGCTCTAGGCAAAACAACAATGATGAAAATGATTGCTGGTGTTGAAAAGCCAGATGTAGGCAGTATTGATAAAAAAATAAAGATAGCATACAAACCCCAATATCTCCAAAACGATATTGATGTAGAAGTCATATCATTATTAGACAAAGCAAATGGCAATCAAGTTGAGGGAAGTATGGAAGAAGAACAAATACTTGAGCCATTAAAGATTAAAAAACTATACAATAAATCCATCAAGAATCTTTCAGGAGGCGAACTACAAAAGATTGCAGTTGCATCATGTCTTTTACAGAAAGTAGATTTATATGCATTAGATGAACCATCAGCATTCTTAGATGTAGAGGATAGAATTGCAGTTGCAAAATTCATACAGAAATTTGTTCGTTCTTTCGGAAAGTCTGCAATCATTATTGATCATGATTTGCAATTGATGGATTTAGTATCAGATACAATGGTAATTTTTGAAGGGAGATCAGGAGTTGCAGGTAAAGCAACATCGCCAATGCGAAAAGCCGATGCCATGAACAGATTTCTAAAGTCACTTGACATGTCGTTTAGAAGAGATGAACGTAGCTTGAGGCCGCGTGTGAATAAATTAGAAAGCAGATTAGACAAGGATCAAAAAACATCTGGCAATTTCTATTACAAGCATTGACTAGAATGTTAAAAAAAGCATTAGAAAATGTGCTTACAGTGGAAGAGAGTGATGAGTTAATTTCAGCATTTGATCAGATCGGAGACATAATCATTTTAAGAATACCAGATTCCTTATCTTCAAAGAAGAGACTCATTGGAGAGACATTGCTAAACGAGGTGAAAACAGCTAGAAGTGTATTCTATCAAGCATCTGCGGTAGAAGGTGATTTTCGTACAAGAGATCTAGAGATTCTTGCAGGGAAAGACACTACCGAAACGGAATATAAGGAGTTTGGTTGTAAATTCATAGTAGACGTAAAAAATGCATTTTTTTCACCTAGACTATCTACAGAAAGAGAGCGAATTGCGAATTTGATTCAAGATGGGGAGATAGTAACCAACATGTTTGCAGGAATTGGGATGTTTTCCATCATGGCGGCTAAAAAGAAAAAATGTACGGTTTATAGTCTTGACATCAATCCAGTTGCTTCAAAGCTATGTGAGAAAAATATTGCAATAAACAAACTTGTTGGAAAAGTAATTTCCAGAAATGGGGATGCATCTAAAATAATTAACGAGCAATTAGTGAATGAATCAGATAGAACGTTGATGTTGTTACCTGAAAGATCTGATGAGTTTTTAGAATCAGCAATCAACACAACCAAAAATAATGGAATCATTCATTATTATTCACACATTCATGCAGACAAAAAACAAGATGCAAGAAAACTTTCAGAAGAACATTATCTTCAAATTACACCAGTAAAATCAGAAATTCTAAATTCAAAAATAGTCAGAGCTGTAGGCCCAAGATATTATCAAACTGTTGTAGACGTAAGAATTTCCAAGTAACTAATCTTCAGATGTAATTGATGCAGATGACGGTTTTGTTGTTGCCATGACATATCCAATCCATGCCACAACTCCTAAAATACCACCAGCAATCATTAATATTGACAATTGTAAAACAATTGGACTCCATTCAGATAACATTAGCAAATATGCATAAAGAAAGAAACCTCCAATACAGAGTACAAAGATGGTGATGCCAATTCCTTTTCGTTTGTCCACGGAAAATAATTTTTTGTGAGTTATTTATTGGTTTGAACTAATTTAATTCAATCGCCATAAGATACGCATCTTCACCATCACGGTAGTATGCGTTTAATTGTTGTCTTATTACAAATCCTAATTTTTCATACAATCTTACAGCTTCATTATTGCTACATCTCACTTCCAAGTAAAATTCATCACATTTTTTTAATTTAACACCATTGACTGATTCTTCAACAAGTGCTTGTCCAATACCTTTTCTTCGATATTCATCAAGAACAGCTATTGAAACAACATGACCTTTTTTGACAAACCCCAATTTCTTAAAATTTGAAAAACCGTATTCAGTTTTGCACATAATATATCCAACATGCATTCCTCCAATCTCTGCAACTATAAAGGCCTCAGGAAGTTCTGCCAATAAGCTCTCATAGAAGTAATCAGAGTAATGCTCAGGAAGAGTTTTTAGATTAATTTCCATCACAGAAATCAGATCGCTTGGTCCTGCTCGTCTAATACTACAATCACCTAACTGTCTGAGAATTACTTGCATAATTCTCTATAGAATTATCAATATTTAATTTTAAACCAAAAGACCATTTAATGGAAAGATGTTAGTTCAAAGCATGGTGGAGCATACACAAGAAGAAATTATTTCATTGGTAAATTCGATTTTTGAAGTAAGCGGTTTTAATAAAACAGAATTTTCACTGGAATTTAAAATAGAGAATTCAGAATTTAAGTCAAAATTTGAGGATTTGGCAAGAAAATTAGAAGACATGAGTTACGTATGTAAATTAGAGGAAAGTAATGGCACCATACATGTAATTATTCAGAAATTCTCCCCAAAAATACAAAGAAAATGGATGAGTACAGCATGGACTCCTCGAATCTTGTTTGCAGTTGTAGTTTCATTTGTAATGATTGATGGATACTATAGAACATCTGGGACAAATTCAATAGTTGAGATCGGTGATCCTTTAAAAATGGCAGGAGTTTACACGTTGTCATTATTAGGAATTTTAGGAGTCCATGAGTTAGGCCACATTATTGCTGCCAAAGCACATAGATTGAAAACAACTTGGCCGTACTTTATTCCAGGATTACCAGTAATTGGAATACCGACATTTGGAGCGTTTATCCAATCACGTGGATTAACGATTAACAGAGAGATTTTATTCGATGTTGCCATTGCAGGTCCAATTGCAGGATTAATTATCGCAATAATAGTTTCGATGTACGGAGCATATACTGCACCAGTGTTAGATCAAGATGTTGCAGCAGGATTATTTGCAGGTTCAAAATTGATGGAATGGGAGCAAGGAGAACCATTGCTTATGTCTGCCAGTCTAGCATTGTTTGGAAAGGTCGGTGCAGGAAACGAAGTAATCATGACACCAGTTATGTTTGCTGCGTGGATTGGATTTCTAATTACATTTTTGAATTTATTGCCTGCATGGCAATTAGATGGAGGGCATTTAGCAAGAACGCTGTTAGGAGTAAAACTACACAGATATGCAACTTTTGGAAGTATAGGAATTTTGATTTTGTTAAATTATTGGTTAATGGCAGTGTTGATCCTCATAATGAGTTCAAAAAATCCTAGTGCATCCCCATTAGACGATGTGTCACCACTTACAAGAAATAGAAAGTTGGCATACATTGGGATTATAGGATTAGCGATTTTATGTGCTCCATTGCCATCAGATTTTATGCATGGTCTTTTACCTTAACAAGAGTCTAGCGCCATCCGAAACTACTACAACTTTCTGTTTTCCACCTTGTGTTTTTAGGATATAATCCATGGAGTATTTGATTCCAGGTAAAGAAATCAAATTAAGTTTTTTTGCATAAAATTCAGGAATGATCGAAACTAGGCCAATCTGAAAATTCTTTCCTATCTCTGAAAGAAACAGCAAATCTTCCATTCCACTAGTATATTTTGTCGGGTTATGTAATTGTTCCAAAGTTAATCTATCTTCAATATATTGTTGAAGCGCATCAGAACCTAGTCCACCTTTACATTCAGCAACTAAGATTGCAAGGCCATCTTTCCTAATTGCATTTGAGCAATTCCAAAGCGACGAGAGGGAATTTGCCAGATTATCATTACTTGCATCCTTACCCGTGCTAATTATCATCGTTTTATGCTGACCTATGTCTTTGATGGAAGTAGATTCTAGAATTTTTGTAGTTGAAAGAGTTTCTGAAGGATGGCCTATGGAGAAATCTATTATGCCATCAGAGTTTGCAATTATTTCAATTCCTTGAACTTCAAAGTTATCAGTGAATTTTTTTGCTTCAGTTAGGCTCTCAGGATACTGTCCAGGTACAGGAAAATTTCCTTTTCTTTTAGCATATGCGGATAGCATAGAGTCTAAACCAAACTTTTTGATAAGACGTGTAGATATAGTTTCATATCCAAACAATCCATCAAATTCCATTTCGCCCATAAATACAAGATTTGAATTTGAAACATTAACATCGTCAAATTCATTGATTGAACTTCCTTCAGGCAATCCTGCTTTGACTGAATTTAGAATGTTTTTCTCGGCAAAAATTTTTGGGAATGGTTTTGACTTTTGCTCACAAAGGGTAAACAGAGAAGAAATTATTTTTTGAACAGATTTAGAATTATGTAAAACTACAAGTTCCAAGGGTTTGGATAGATCAAGCACATTTAATTTTTCATTGATCGCTGAATCATCTAGAATTTTGCCTTCAGAATCAATTTTTTGATCAAGGTTTTCTGCCCTTATATCCAAAACCACGTCGGTAACACCGTAATTTAACCAGATTTCAGGCATAATTCATTCACAATACAAACTAAAATAAATCCAGTGTAGTTAACTTTGGCATGGAGTTTGTGAAAGAATTTGCAATCTTTTTGCACCAAAATGGCATCATAAAATTCGGGGAGTTTACACTCGCAAGTGGAAAAAAGAGTTCATATTATGTAGATTTAAGGCTAGTTCCAAGTTATCCTCTTGAATTTAGAAAGATGGTGAAATATCTTGAAAACGATATTGCACAGAATATAGGATTAGACGAATTTGATTCAATTGTTTCAGTTCCTACAGGGGGTTTAGTGATTGCATCAGCATTGGCAATAGAAACTGTCAAATCATTAATCTATGTAAGAAATAAACCAAAAGATTATGGTACATCAAAATCGGTAGAAGGTAAGATTCATGATGGGATGAAGGTGCTAATGATAGACGACGTTGCAACTACTGGTGGCTCAGTGGCCAATGCAATAAAGTCTCTAAGAGAATCCAATATTTCAATTAAAGATGTGTATGTGATAGTAGATAGGATGGAAGGTGCTAATGATGTGTTAGCAAAGTTAGGAGTAAAGATTCATTCAGTGTTAAGCATTTTAGAAATCACAGAACTGTTATACGAGCGAAATCTCATAGACCATGCTATTTTAGAAAAAGTGAAGATGCAGATAAACAGATGAGTAAAAGGGCAGCTCAGACAAATGCCTTCCAATCACCATTTCAGATATAACTCTGATTCTTCATTGCGGCCAGTTGATTTTAAATTGGCTCATTTTAAAACTAATTGAAAATAATGGGCCCGAAGGGCTTCGATCCCTTGGCTCACCGGTTATGAGCCGGTTACTCTACCAAGCTGAGTTACGGGCCCTAAGCAGGTTAACTTTTTCTTAGGTATAAAATGTTATGAGGCTAGCAGTATTCTTCATAACAGCTGTCAAGTAACAGGTTTTGTGCAGATATGGATTTGTCTGCAATCTCAATCAAGTTACTTGAATCAACAGAAGATTTTTCCAAGATGTTTCTCCATGATGCTGCATGTCTGATATCAGCTTCAGTGTGAAGTTTGAAGTATCTCGTAGCCGCATCACTTGTCATTCCATAGAATTCAGCTAATCCGTCAAGCTTTGTTTGACTGATTTTAGGAATTTCTTTTTCAAATGCATACATTGCACATGCACCGCCATCATAAGTATTCATTAATTCATTTAGAGCATACACTGCTTTGCGGGTTTTTTCCGTTCCGGCATAGGAAGTCAGTTCATCTTCAGGTATTCCAAGTTCCCCAGCAAAAGCAATCCAGGGTTTTATGTGATCAGACTCTTCTTGCTGGTTTGCAACTAATTCACTCATTACCGAATCAGGCGCCTTTGCAATAATTGGTGCCATAAAAGAAGGGACCGCTTTGACAAGCTGAAAGTACTCTTTAGAATATCCCGCTAAAGATTCCTTTGATAATGTTCCATCAGACCACATTTGGTAAAAAGGGTGTTTTAGTAAACTTCTTTCTTCAATCATTTCATCAATTTTTTTTATTATACTCATATTGTTCGACAAATTTGCCGATAAAAAAATCTTTGCGGTTTACAAAAGATTTTATGGTCAAAATGCAGAATTTTCATGGGTTCCAGTGGTGTAGACCGGTCAAGCATACTGCCCTTTCAAGGCAGTGATCCCGGGTTCAAAATCAATCGATGAAAATCCCGGCTGGAGCACCAAGATTTATTTACTTATTGTAAAGGTTTTTGATCAAGTCATCTTGGACAGGAAAAATATCGAAATAAATCCTCTACTTGAAACATATGGAAAGTATATTCAAAGAATAGATCAAGCTTTGGAAGATGAGCTTGCGCTATATTCTGAATCTGAATTTATTGAACCATTGAAATATTCTCTAGAAGGTGGAAAACGAATCAGGCCAATTATTTTGACTTTGGCTGCTGAAAGCATAGGAAAAATCGATGAAAACACATTTGCAGCATCATGTGCTGTTGAATTTTTGCATATGGAATCAATCATTCATGATGACATCATAGACAATGAAACCATGCGAAGGCAAAAGGATCCATTTCATATCAAGTACGGTTACAATACTAGCATTCTTACAGGAGATTTTGTTTTAGGATTAATTCTTGCCATATCCTCTAGATTAGATAACGCAAGAATTACAAAAGATTTGGCCACTACTGCAATGCTAATGAGCGAAGGAGAAATGATTGAAAACAGACTAGAGACTAGCGAGGATGTGACGTTTGATGATTATCTCAAAGTTATCGAGTACAAGACAGCTACTGCATTCGAAGTTGCAGCTAGGACAGGGGCAATTATTGCAAATGGGAGTGAAGAGCAGATTGAGGCGTTAACTGAATATGGCAAAAATATAGGAATTGCATATCAAATAAGAGATGATTTGCTAGACTGGAAAAACGAAGACAAATTGTTTAATTTGCTAATTAAAAAAAGTTCAGATCCAAGAGATGTTTTTAATAAAATGGAGGAATTGTTAAAAAAATATTCGCAAAAAGCAAGAGACGGGTTAAGAAAAATACCAGACAGCAATGCCAAAAACAATTTAGATAATTTAATTAAGTTTACTTCGTTTAAGGCATAAGCCCTAAGCTAATTACAGGGGTCGCAAATTCTACAAATTTAATCAATGGATCTGGATACACGCCAAAACCCACCAAAAAGATTGTTGAGAAGATCATTACTGCGATAATTGATTTTGGTTCTGCAACTTTCCTTTCTGTTTCACCTTCAAAGTACATTTTTCTTGTAATCCAACCATAATAAGCAAGGGACAATGCGCTGTTAAGAACACCTGCAATTGCAAGCCAGGGTGCCCACCAAATAACAGAACCGGCATCCAATGCACCACCAAATAACATCAGTTTACTCCAAAATCCTGAAAGTGGTGGAATGCCTGCTAATGCAAACAAAGCGATTACCAAACCAAGAGCAGTGATGGGCATTCGTCTTCCAAGTCCCTTTAGTTTGTCGATGTTAGTTACTGCAAGTGTAGTTACAATTCCTGCAACTGCAATAAATGCCGCACCTTTCATCACAGCGTGATTCATTATTTGGTATAGAGAACCTTGCAAGCCAAGTGAACTATAAGGAGCAACTGCAAGCCCAATCAAGATGTATCCGGCATGTGCAATGCTAGAATATGCAAGCATTCTTGAGAGATTCTTTTGCATGATTGCAGCAACATTTCCAATCGTCATAGTCATCACTGCAATAATACCAAGAGCCAAGGCCCAATCAAGATTAAGAACGACCATTCCAAGAATAACAACTCGTATTGTTGCTGCAAATCCAGCTTTCTTTGTTGCAGCCGCAAGAAGAGCTGTTATTGGTGAAGGTGCACCTTCATAGGTATCAGGAAGCCATTGATGGAAAGGTACAAGCCCCATCTTAAACCCAAATCCTGCAATAAAAAGGCCAACAGAGAGTAGAGCAAGAGGGAACAGAGAGGGATCAAGTGTAGAGTAGCCTTGAATGACTTCACCAATATTTGTGGAGCCAGTCAATCCATATGAAATTGAAATTCCGTAAACTATGATTGCAGACGATAAGGCACCAAACAAGAAATATTTCAGAGCAGCCTCATTTGAGCTTGGATTCTTTTTCATAAATCCTACCAAAACATATGTCGGAATACTCATAAGCTCCCATGCAACAAACAGCATCACCAAGTCAGTAGAATATGCGACTAGTACCATACCAATTGTTGCAAGTAAAATTAGTGAATAGTATACAGCAGGCGAGTTATGTTTTCGCATATAATTAAAAGAGCCGACAGTAGTGAAGAGTGCAACAACCAACATTGCAATTGCAAAGAATCCACCAAATGCGTCATCCACCACTACGTCTTGGGAGAAAAGTGCTGATGGGGACACATTATCGCTTATGAATTGATATCCGACATAAGCAACAGATACAATTAATGCTGCAAATGCAATTATGGCATAAAAGGAATTAGAACCTCGCTCTTTTCTTGAAATACTGATAATCGGAAGAATAATTCCGACAGTTCCCAATATTGCAATTAAGACCAAGGGGGTTGAAGTAATCTCTAACATTTCATCAATCTCCTATATCAACAATATCAGGACTACAAATAGTAATCCTGCTCCAAATACGAATAGATACGATTGAGACACACCAGTTTGAGTCCCTTGGACAACTTTTGCGCCCCATCCAACTGCTTTCTGTACTCCATCATTCATACCATAATCAATAGCAGTCTTTTCAAAGTATCTGAAAATGCCTCTTGCCAACCACAATGGTGCCACTACAAAACACCAATAGATAATGGCATTAAGATACCATCTATTTAAGATGACTTTATGTATTGCATAAAAGAAAATATTTGAATTAATGAATTTTACAGGATCAACCCATCTTCCAATATAGAAGATGTAGCCTAATCCTATACCAGTTCCAAATGCGACTAATGAAGAGCCCAATGCAACAGGATTAAGACCCTGTAAGAATTCTGGAAGAATTGATTCTTCAGCAGCAACATGTACAGTGTGAATACCAAATGATTCTTCAAGGTATTCTACAAATAGATGATGCAATCCTTCTTCAGCAGACAATCCAATAAGACCAATCCCAATAGTGAGTACTGCAAGAATCCCATATGGAATCCACATGGATAGTGATGCCTCGTGTATGTGATGGCCTTCCTCTTCCATCTTTTCGATGTGCTTGCTCTTCTTTCCAAAAAAGACCATGCCAATCATTCTTGTAGTATAGAATGCAGTTATTACCGCAGTTAAGACAGCAATTGCGTATAGGGGCATTGCCCATTCATTTCCAGATTCGTAAACCGCTGCAAATATTGCATCCTTACTCCAGAAACCGGTTGTGATAAATGGAGCACCCATCAAACCAAGTCCTGCTGCCCACATGAATGCATATGTTTTCTTCATCTGTTTTCTCAAACCTCCCATATCGGTCATAAATCGAGAACCTACAATATGCAGCAATGAACCTGCAGCCATGAACAATGAAGCTTTAAACATTGCATGAGAAATCAAATGGAAGAACCCAGCAGTATAACCGTCAACATATTGATGAGATAATCCAGCAACGCCTAATGCCATCATCATATAACCTATTTGAGATCCAGTAGAATAAGCAAGGACTTTTTTAATTTCAGGGTTAACCATGCCTTGAGTTGCAAGTAATAATGCAGTAATTGCTCCAACCCAAGCAACAACTTCGAAGAATTGGTCTGCCAGAATTCCTGCAGCCCCCAATGCAAAAACAAGTGGCCCAATTCTTGCCACTAAAAATACGCCTGCTTTTACCATCGTTGCTGCGTGAATTAGTGCAGATACCGCGGTTGGACCAGTCATTGCTTCCAATAGCCATTCGTTTAGTGGGAATTGTGCAGACTTTCCTATAGCACCACCGAAAAGTAGGATGAATGCGGGAACTAATAGCCCCTGGGCATCCATTGCAATTGCCCATTCAGTATTGCCCATCAGTTCTCTAAACCCAAAAGTACCTGCAAATAAGAATATCAGAAGCATGCCGGCAATCATCATTACATCTCCGACTTTGGTCATGATGAATGCCTTCATGCCGGCATGGGTCGGAGCATAATAATCTAACATGCCAAGAACTGTTCTTCCTTCAACACCAACATGATCTTTCTTTTTGTCACGATACCAAAAGCTGATCAATGCATAAGAAGCGAGACCCACACCTTCCCATCCAAAGAATACTTGGAGTAAGTTATCAGACAACACAATTAATTGCATTGAACCGATAAAGAACATCATCCAGAACCAAAATCTCGTAATGTCCTTATCGCCTTTCATATATCCTGTACTGTAAATCATAATGAGGAATGAAATCCAACCAACTACATTGGCCATTATTATTGAGAGCGGATCCGCTAATACGCCTCCTTTAAGACCAATGGCTTCTATCCACATGATTTGATGATGCATTTCATGTGCATCTAATGCCACTGGAATCATTGTCGCTGCAGACAAAGCACTCATCAAAGCAAATGCTACTGCCACATAACCAGTTGAATGTTTTGATAATTTCCCTACACCTGGAATAATCATTGCTGCTGCAAATGGCAGAATCCAAACTAACCAAGCACTAAGAGTTCCGACTTCAAATGGCAATCCAAGAGATTCAGTCACCATATTCTAAACTCCTAACACTCCGTTCATGTATGGGATTATTGTTTTCAAGAAAATATCTGGATAAATGCCAACTACGATTGAGAATCCTGCTAAAACCATCATGGGTGCAGTCATATACCAACTTCCTTCTTTTACATTTTCAAGATGTTCAGGAGTTTTTCCAAAGAATACTCGCTTTAACATCCACAGCATATAAGACATTGTAAGTGCAGTTGCAACAAGACCTAAACCAAATGTTACTGCTCTAAGTGTAGAACCATCTTCAATTGCAGTCTCTAAGGCTCCAAAAAAGAGAATCCATTCGCCCATGAATCCACTTGTTGGTGGAACGCCCATAATCGTCAATGCACCAATTACTGCACAGACCGCAGTTATTGGCATCTTTCCTGCCAATCCTCCTAGTTTCGAAATACTTCTAGTTCCAACTTTAACGATGATTATTCCAGCCATCATGAAGAGTATGCCTTTTCCAATTGCATGTGTGACATACATCATCTCAGCACCTGAAAGACCCAGTGCAGAAATTGAACCTATACCAAACAGAATATAACCCATTTGACTTATGCTAGAGTAGGCAAGTAATCGTTTCAAGTCATCTTGCATTAGTGCCATTGCACCGCCATAAATCATTGTAACAAGACCCCAAATATGGAACCATATGGAAAGTTCGGCAAATGTCGAAGGTAAAAATTCAACAATTAATCTAAAAATACCATAAGCGCCAATTCCAATCATAGCTGGTGACAGTAATGCACTGATTGGTGTCGGTGCAGAACCGTGAACATATGGAAGCCAAATATGGAACATAAATACTGCCAGTTTGACACCAAGGCCTATAGAGATCGCAATAGCAGAAAGCATGACGATATCTTGAGGAATTTCTGATTCACGAATATCTACAAAGTCAAAACTTCCAAGTGTTAGACCAATCATCAAAAACCCTAGAAGCAGAACAACTGCGCCAGCATGAGTCCAAAACAAGAACATTAAACCAATCTTTCTTCGTGGACCATCGCCCCAAAGAGCAACTAAGAAGAAACCAGGAATCAACATAACTTCAAAGAAGATGTAAAATTCAATCAGATTTGTAGAAAGAACTGTTCCAAGCATCCCCATCGCAAAAACAAGATACAGTGCAAAATAGAGTCCAGATTTAGCATTAACATAATTTGTAAGAGATGAAGATTCAACAATTGTGGTTTGCCCGCTTCCAGATGTGTTTATTTTGTGTTCTTCTTCAAATTGCTCATGGAATTTATGAAGCATGTATGGCTTTGAGTAAAGTGCCAATATCGTAGATAGCACATAGATCATTATTGCAAATGGCGATGCTAGACCATCTAACAAGAAGCCAAACTCACCGAATTGTTCAGTCCAAGGATAGTGCTCCTCAATAGTGCCAGAAAGCGCTGCATTGATTACAAGTACTGTCGTATACAGCAAAATTACAAAAGTAAACCACATTGCAGGAGTCGGTCCTATTTTTCTTCCGAGAATGTACGCTATTGGAGATAATAGTAGTGGCAAGAAAACTGCCTGTAATAATGCATACTCCATTATCCTTTCAAACTCCTAAAGTCTGCAATATCGACATTCTGATACATGCGATATGCCACAATAATTAATGAAAGCCCCACTGCAACTTCTGCGGCAGCGATTGCTATTGAAAATAATGCTAAAGTCTGACCGCCGCTATGAGGCAGAAATCTACCAAATGCTACCAAGTTAAGATTTGCAGCATTAATAATAATTTCAACTGCAAAAAGCATTCGAATAAAATTACGCTTTACTGCTAGTCCGTAAATGCCTATTGCTAGCATAGCAACAGACACAAGTGTAAAATCAATTAACTCGTTGGTCATTCTCCACATCCTCCCGTTTAGCTAAAACTAACGCCCCAGTTACAGAACCTGCCAAAATCAGTCCCATCAGGATAAGTGCAGGCCAATAATATGTTACAAAGTCCGTACCAATATCTCTAAAATTAGTAGCAGGTTCATCAGTGGTTATTGTTTTGATTCCAGAATCAAGGAATACAGCTCCCAACGATACCATCATTACAAGCATCAAGCCAATGCCCGCAAACTTTCTTCTCTTGTCTTCAATTTTTTTGAAGATTAATTCTCTTTTAACTAACATCACAGTAAACAAAATTAAAACAGCGATAGAGCCAACATATACTGCTAATTGGAATAATGCAACAAACGGGGCATCTAACAATAAAAAGAATCCCGCAACACCGCCAAGTGTTCCCATCAAAGCGATTGAACCATAAATTAGTGACCTTAATTCAAGTGCTGCAATTGCAGAACCAATTGTAATAACAGACAATGCGAGAAATGCAGCATCAGCCATGTGTTGCACCCCTGCTAGTAATTTGGATTTCACTATCCTGTGCAACATATGGTTTTACTTGTAATTGCGCAGGAGTGTAAATCAAGCCTTCCTTAGAAAAGGAAGACAGTTCATAATCATTGGTCATGTAAAGTGCGTAAAATGGACATGCATCAACACATAGACCACAGAAAACACATTTTCCATAATCAATTTGAGGCATAATAGATTTCTTGTTTTGTTTTTGTTGATCAGGAACCTTTACCATTGCTATCGCTTCAGCAACACCCTCACATGCGATAGAGCACAACTGACAACCAGTACAGTGATCGTGGAATAACATATGGCGGCCTTTTAGTCCAGCAATTCCCACTCCAGTAGATGGGTCAAATTGATAACCATCACCTGCAAACTTTAGTTTCTCCTCAGGATAACGAAGTGTGAATCGTTTTATTGCAATGTGTTTAATTCCAGAGTTTAATGCTCGAATAATACCTGTTGCAGTTCCCATTATTGTAATCCTCCTGGTCCTAGCACTCCAGCATAAAGCAATCCAAGTGCAATAAAGATGTTAACGAAAGCAAGACCAATTAGTTTAGTCCATCCAAGATTCAATAACATATCAACCCTGATTCTTGGGAAAACTCCTCTTGGCAATAATATGAAGAATATAACGGCTACTGTTTTGAGAACAAACCAAAGGGTTCCATTAAGCATCTCTTGTGTAAATAAAGGCAATCCTGGAATGTTTGCAGTTATAGGGCCAAGTACAATCCCTTCAGTAAGAATTTCTGCTGGAAATGGAGGTACAACCATAGGACCATTCCATCCACCGAGGAACAATACAACAAACAATGCTGCAAATGCGTAGAGTTTCAGATAAGTTCCTAATTGTACAAGTCCATACATCATACCAGATAATTCTGTCAACCAACCAGCCACGATTTCACTTTCTGCTTCAGGTAAGTCAAATGGAATTCTTTCTAGTTCTGCAAGCATAGTTATAAAGAAAACAATAGCGCCAATTGGTAGAAAGACAATCCACGGGAAATTAGATTGACTTGCGGCGATTTCAGACAGATTAAGAGAGCCTGTTAGCATTACAACTCCTAACAAAGACAAGATCAGTGGGATTTCAAATGAGACCATTTGGAACAAAGCTCTGATACCGCCAATAAATGGGAATTTACTATTTGCAGACCATGCAGAAAGAATTGTAATGATTGGGAAGAATCCGATTACTGCAAATACACCAAGCAATCCTAGATCCACATCCGCAACTACCCAGCCAGGAGCTACAGGAATTAATGCAACAAATGCTGCCGCTGCTGCAACAAATAGTACTGGTGCTGCCCAGAAGATAGGTTTATCAGCTTTTGCAGGAATGATGATTTCTTTTGAGATTAATTTGAGCCCATCTCCCATTAATTGCAAGATGCCTTCAACTTTTCCACAATAAAATGGTCCAACTCGTAATTGTAATTTTGCAAGCATCTTTCTTTCAACAAATATTGTTCCAGCAGCTAGTAACGCAGCAAATCCAAATCCTGGAAAAACCATTACTCTAAAAATATCAGTTGCCATGAATGCATGTACGATTGGAAGAATACGTGAAGGATCCGCTATCCAAGTTAATGCAAGAAATGGGGTAAGTAATTCACCATTAATTACAGGCATTTCGATAAAGAACAAAACCGTCATGACAGCTGGAATGCCAATAAGAGAGAGTATAAGCACAGCCCAGAACGCATTATCAAGTAATGATTTGATAAATTCACTTAGTTTGAATTTTGGTGCTATAACTGACATTTATCGATCTGCCTCCACTGGCCAATAATTAAGACTCCAATACACTGAAGGCATATTGCCAAGTTTTTCGCCTTTAAGAAGATATGGTAATGCAATCAAATTTCTAAATGACCCAACACTTAACTTTAGTCTGTACGGCTCAGTTTTACCATCAGACACAATATAGCAGCCTAACGAACCTCTGCCAGATTCCACGCGTTTGTAAACTGAATTAAGTCCCTTGCCTTTTGGGTTAGGTTTTAGTTTGGTTCTAACAGAACCAGACTTGGGCATTTTTTGTAATGCTTGTCTAATGATATTACAGCTTTCTAACATGTCAAGCCACGGTACTTTAGATCTCGCATAAGAATCACCTTCTTTCATCACATTAGTATGAACATCTAATTCTTCGTAAACATCATATGGTTCCTTTGTTCTAAGATCATAATCAACTCCACTTGCACGAAGTACAGAACCTGTCGTTCCAAGTCTTATTGCATCCTCGCGAGAAAGGACACCAGTGTCTTTGGTTCTGGCAATCAGGATAGGATTGTCATAAAAGACGGCAGAGTACTCTTTGATACGTTTTTCAAAATAATTAACTTGACGTAAACAGACATCTTCAAAGTTTGGAGGTAAATCATTTCTTACTCCACCTGGAACAAAATGTGCATGTGTGACTCTTGCACCAGACATTTTTTCCATAAGATCAATTAAGAGTTCACGATCCCCTGCTGGCCACATGAACATTGTAGAATGCCCCAAAAAGATGCCATAAATTGCAAGCCAATACATTGTGTAAATACATCGATTTAGTTCAGATGCAATAACTCTAACATACTTGGCACGTTCCGGAACTTCTATTCCAACAAGTTCCTCAACTCCTAAAACATATGGATACAATACATTACAGGAATCGTGAATCACAGGTCTTTCTAAGTGAGGAATATTTGTGATATAATTTCTATATTCAGCCATTTTCTCTTCTCCACGATGGACATATCCAGGATCAGGGTCACACGCAACAATATAATCACCGTCGATTTGAACAATAATTCTCATGTGACCAGAGCCAGGATGTTGTGGTCCAACATTGAGAGTCATAATTCTCTCGTCAACTTTTTGGAGTGCTAATCCAGGTGGGAATTTCTCAGTCATCTCTATCTTCCCTTTATCGCAAAGTCCTTTCTAAGCGGAGGCAAATCTGCCCAATCTTCTGGCAAGAGTAGTCGTCTATTATCAGGATGGCCTTCAAAGTAAACACCAAACATTTCAAAAACTTCTCTTTCATGAAATTCTACACTGTAAAATACATCTCTAAGAGTGGGAAGCCTAGTGGCATCATTGCCAGGGATGGGATTTTCTTCTCTTTGAGCCCGGGTAGACAAAACAAGTATTTGTCTTGCTAGTGAAGAGTCTGAATAAGATCCTATGTGATATACAACTTCAATCTCTTTGTCTTGAGGGTAGTCAACGCCTGAAACAGACTCTACATGATCATAATTTAACACATCACGGGTAAATTCAGCAACATCATGTATGCTTTCTCTGCCAACTTTAATTCCAATCCTGTCTTCTTTTACAAATGTGACTTCGACTTTATCACCAAACTTTTCAACAATTTTATCTGAGATACTCTTTTCAAATGCAGGTAATTCTATTTCAGGTTTTTTTGCTGTAGGAGTTGCTTTTACTTGAGTTTCATCTGCATCAGGTTTTTCAGAATCAGAACTCATCATACAAACTTCCTAGCTTTCATTCTCTTGATTTTTTCTTGTAACAACATGCATCCTTGAATTAGAGTTTCAGGTCTAGGTGGACAGCCTGGAACATAAACATCGACCGGGATTACTCCATCAATTCCTGGAAGTACGTTATATGAATCAAAATACAAACCTCCGGTAATTGCACATGCTCCCATAGCAATGACATATTTTGGTTCTGGCATTTGATCATAAACCAATCTTAGACGAGGTGCCATTTTTCTTGTAATAGTTCCTTGAACAACTACAAGATCACATTGTCTAAGGGATCCAAATGCTTCAATGATACCAAATCTTTCAACATCATATCTAGGACTAGACGCTGCACCAAATTCTACACTACAACATGCTGTTTCAATATGTACTGGCCAGAGCGACCAAATTCTACCCCAATTAATGGCATATCCCAATGGTTTATCAATAGCTCTTTCCAAAATGTCTCCTAACTTTCCTACAAAGACATTTGCGTTTTCTGGTGTTACTAAGTCTTTAAGCAATATTATCCCCTATCCTCGTAAATACAATTTATATAAAAAACTACCATATTCTTCGTCTCCCCGATTGATACAAAGCAAATGCCATCGCCCCAAACATAATCCCTAAAAATCCCATCATTGGCAGAGTAGCAACCTTTGGAATCTCCAAAAGTGAACTGCCCCAAGCATACAAGAAAATTGCCATTACATCAAAAACAACAAACATCAAAATGTAAGGATAGTACTGCATCATGAAATGAGTTCTTCCTTCTCCAGACGGAACTTGTCCACACTCCATTGGCAAAAACTTGACAGGGTTACTTCGTTTTCTAGGAGAAATCATTCTGGATATAATTAATGCTGGAGCCATTGCTACTATAGCAAAACCAAACATCAATACAACGGTACTATAATTGCCCGCTAATTCCCCGACCAATTTAGCTTTTGACCCTAATTTTTGTATAAAAAGGTATGCTTCCTTTTTTCGATCGGTGTCTGAAAAAGTTATTGTTGTAAAGTACTTTATAGAGCATTGCAAAATAACGATCATGTCGTTGAATATTGGGGATATTGCTCCTAACTTCGAGCTTCCAGATACAGAGTTGAAAATGCAAACTTTGGATGATTATAGAGGTGGAAAAATTGTTTTATCGTTCATAGTTGCTGCAAGTTCTCCAGTTTGTGAAACAGAATTGTGTAATTTCAGGGATTCATGGAAGGAAATAACCGATCTAGGCGCAAAAGTTGTGGCAATCAGTAATGACGGCCCATTTGCAAATAAAGCATTTGCAGAGAAGAATCACTTCAATTTTCCATTGTTGGGGGACTATAGTAGCAAAACAATTCGGGATTATGGAGTACTAATGAAAGACTTGCTTCATATTAAAGGATACAATGCCGCAAAACGTTCTGTTTTTGTTATTAATGAAGATGGAAAAATAGGATACAAGTGGGTTTCAGAAGATCCATTAAGAGAACCAAACTATGAAGAGATCAAAAATTTCCTGAAATAAGGAAAAATATTTTTTATTCTATATCGGCTATAGGATCGCCTTTGGCAACAGTCCCAGTTTCTTTGATTTTTATGGATTTAACAACGCCGTCTTTGTGTGCTTTCACTGATACTTGCATTTTCATTGATTCCAAAGTACAAATTACATCTCCTTTTTTTACAGAATCGCCTTCAGCAACAGAAATAGACACAACTTTGCCAGGAATTTGACTCTTCAATAATAATTGCACATTTCCAGCGCCTGCTCCACCAGAATGTTTGAAGACAACTTCATCAAAGTGAGTGTGACGATTAATTACGATAGGAACATTATCAATTACAATATTCATTTCGTTAGTTGATTGATCAAGATACTTTGCTTTATGGTATTGTTGATTTAAAATGAATTCAATTCCAGTAGAATTCATAGATATGATTTTTAATTTATGTTCATTATCATTAATTTTAATTACATAGTCATTGTTTCCAAGATTTTCCATAATCTTTCCATCAAATGATTTTTCAATATCAGCTATTTTGTAATTCATCAATCATCAACCTAGGCCATATTTCCAATTAGAGTTATTGACAGCATTGTTTTGTACACGGCTCTTAAAATATTCTGAGTGAATTATTGCAGCAGCAATCGCGGCTTCACTTTTCTCTAGTTTCTCATTCTTCAGGTCTTCAGTTAATTTGTCAATCATTCCATATCGTTTTAAGAAATCAGTGGAGAGTTCACCTTTCTTGTATTCTTCTGAATTTAGAATTGTTTTGTAAAGTGGAATTGATGTTTCAACACCTTGAATGTAAAAGTCATTAAGTGCTGTAAGCATTCGAGTTCGGGATTCTTCAAATGTTTGTCCCCATGTACAAAGTTTAGCCATCAAAGAATCATAAAATGGAGATACTGTACATCCAGGATACAAGTAAGTATCACATCTAACACTAGGTCCAGATGGAATCGTTACGTCTGGAACAGGTCCTGTAGAAGGTGCAAAATCCAAGAATGTGTCTTCGGCATTAATTCTGCACTCAATTGCATATCCTTTCATTTTAAGATCTTTTTGCTTAAATGGTAATGGTTCCCCATTCGCAATGTCTAATTGAAGTTTGACAAAGTCCAGCCCAGAAACCATTTCAGAGATAGGATGTTCTACCTGCAATCTTGCATTAATTTCAATGAAATAAAACTCTCCATTATCTGCTCTCAAAAATTCAGCGGTTCCCAAGTTAGTGTAGTCGACTGCTTCGGATGCTTTGACAACTAGTTCGCCTATCCGATCTCGTGTTTCCTGATCAACCACTGGAGAAGGTGTTTGTTCAATAAGTTTTTGATTTCTTCTTTGAATGGAGCACTCTCTTTCAAAAATATGAACTGCATTACCATGTTTGTCTCTTGCCATCTGATATTCAATATGCCTAGTCTTTTCAAGGAATTTTTCAACAATAATCGCAGACTTGCCAACTGCAGAAATGGATTCGCTTGTAACTGTTTGAAAACCTTCACGTAATTCTTTATCATTATTTACTAGTCTAATACCACGACCACCACCGCCAAATACAGACTTTAGTAACACAGGATAAGATATATCATTTGCAATTTTTAATGCCTCTTCAACATCTTTTACAAGCCCAGGACTTCCAGGAACTGTTGGCACTTTGGCTTTAAGCATTGCAGCTTTGCATTGCATTTTATCACCACAAAGATCCATGGATTTAGCAGATGGTCCGATAAAGTTTATGTTATTTTTTTCACAAGTACTTGCAAAATCAGAATTCTCTGAAAGAAACCCATAACCAGGATGAACTGCATCTGCGCCAGAAGACAGTATGGTTTCCAAAATTTTCTCTTGATTCAGATATGATTTTGCGGGTGCAGCTTCTCCAATATGGTAAGCCTCAGATGCTTGTTTAACATGCATCGAATTATAATCTTCATCAGAATAAACTGCGACTGTTTTAATACCAAGTCTCTTGCATGTTCTAATTACCCGTAAAGCAATTTCTCCTCTATTTGCGATAAGTACTTTTTCAATCATATAAAATCACAAATTGATGTTTCCATGTTTCCTAGGAAGTTGTTTTTCTCTTTTGTTTGCAAGCATTTCTAATGCTTTAATTAACATAGGTCTAGTTTCAGCAGGATCTATTACATTATCAACTGTTCCATGAGATGCAGCGACATACGGATTTTCAAATTTTTCTGCAAATTCATTGATTAATTGTTTTTTAAGTGCCTCAGGATCATCTGCCTCATCAAGATCTTTTCGATACATAATTTTTACAGCTGCTTCTCCACCTAAAACAGCACATCGTGCGGTTGGCCACGCATAATTAATATCAGTTCTAAGATTTTTACTTCCCATTGCAATGTAAGCACCACCATACGCTTTTCCAATAACTAATGTTATTCTTGGAACTGTAGCTTCACAATATGCATAGAGTAGTTTACTACCATGCCTGATAATTCCATTATGTTCTTGATTAGAACCTGGCATGTATCCAGGGGTATCTACTAGAGTAATAAGAGGAATATTAAATGCATCACAGAATCTTATGAAACGTGCTGCCTTGTTTGAAGAATCAATATCAAGTGCACCTGCAAGATGCATAGGTTGGTTAGCTATAATTCCCACAACCTTGCCATTCATTCTTCCATAACCCACTACAATGTTTGGAGCAAACAATTCATGTATTTCAAAGAATTCGTGATTATCAACAATTGAATTAATGATTTCTTTCATATCATAAGGTTGTAAAGGATTTTCCGGAATTATGTTGATGAGATTATGATCTAATCGGTTTGGATCATCATCAGTGGTTATTTTTGGTGGCTCTTCAGCATTATTTTGGGGTAGATATGAAATTAATTTTTTGATATAATCCATGCACTCGTATTCGTTTTGGGCAACAAAATGTGCAACGCCACTCTTTGAACCATGCGTCATTGCTCCTCCAAGATCATCAAAAGATATTTCTTCGCCCAGTACGGTTTTCACTACATCAGGTCCTGTAACAAACATTGTTCCCACCTTCTCAACCATAATTACAAAGTCAGTCATTGCGGGCGAATATACAGAACCTCCTGCAGAAGGACCAATACTGGCAGTAATTTGTGGAATTACTCCTGAAGCTAACTGATTATGATAAAATATATCTGCAAACCCATCAAGACTCATTATTCCTTCTTGAATTCGTGCACCGCCAGAATCCATTATTCCAATAATTGGGCATCCAGTTTTTACTGCATGATCCATCAGTTTAGTGATTTTTTTAGCCCCCATCTGGCTAAGTGTACCACCAAGCACAGTGAAATCATACGCAAAAACAAAGATTTGCCTACCATAGACAGTCCCATACCCGCCTACTACCCCATCAGTAAAGAATTTCTTTTTCTGCATATCATATTCATGATAATGATGCGTGGTCAATGGATCAATTTCTGTAAAAGTACCTTCATCGAGTAAAAGGTCTATTCGTTCACGAGCGGTTAATTTGCCCTTATCATGTTGAGCCTTGATTCTGTCTTGGCCACCACCCAGTAACGCGGTACTATTCTTTTTAGCATATCCTTCAATCTTTTCAGAATGCATAACAGTAATGTAAAGTAAAATGGTTTCATATATTAATTTAGTTTGAGGATTTCAATGAGAGGAAATTTTTACAAGAATTTATGAATAATTGAGTATTTTTGAAGTTCAGGGGGCAAGAATTGGGAATTTTTTGTTTGTTGATTTTTGATAAAGACTAAAAGCATCTTTCTCTTCACTGCATTTCTTACAAATACAGAATTGAGATACATTTGAAATATCACAGTTTTCGATGAATTCGCATTGAGAGCATCCTGCAGGTCCTCCACACACAATACATTGCAATTGATCAATTTGGGCACATCTTTCATGTTTTACACCTAATCCTTTTGCCCATAATCCAATTTCGTTGATCTCAATTTTTTCATTGCAGATAATGCATGTTCCTGGAAATTTCATTGGGATTTTTCTCCAGCTCATTGAATTAGATCAATCTCCTTTTCAATAATATCGCTAAAAGTCTCTTCTAATTCTAATTCAAGCGTTTTATTTTTAATACAAAATAAGACAAAAGGAAAACAGATTGTTACAAAAGCACTTGATGATAAGTGTAATTTTCTTGCCATGATGGAGGAAAATGATTTTATTTTGGTGCCATCCCAACGAATTCTATTAAGTAAAGGCCATGAAATATTGTATTGCGAATATCTAATTCTGTCATCGTTTTGATACAACTTTATCAAAATATCATTTAGATATCGAAGTAATCGCCAATTTTGCGTTTTCATAATTTTTCCAAAAAGCATATCAGCGTTAGACATTATTTCTAAATATTTTGCAAGTGTCGAATTATCCATACTGCTTGTAATGATACTAGAATAAAAGGCATTGATTTTTTCTCTTGGATCAATTTGCATAGAGTACAAAATGATTCTAGCTTCTTCAGTGGAATTCGCTTTAAAGAAAGCATTTATTCCATTTTCAACATTGATGTTTTCAAAAGTCGTTTCTGTTTGAGGGTTAAATCCAGTTACAAATGATTGTGCAAGATTAATCATAGAACGAATATCTCCTCGTGACTTATCAATTACTTTTATTAAAGAACCCGGACTTAGTTTTGCATTTTCTTTTTTTAAAATATTTTCAAGATAAACTCGCAACAAACGAGGTGGAATTTTTTTAAAATAAATTGTTTTTACTGTTTTTTTAATACTCCTCATTTTATCAGAGGTATCACAGTTCGCAGCAAGAACAATTGGAACAGTTGGTTCTTTGAGGATATCAACGAGTGCAGAAGCACCTCCAAAATCACTACGGCCATGAATTCCATCCACCTCATCTACAAATATCATCGGAATTCCCATAACACTGACATTGGCCAATACAGGCATAAGAATTTCATTAATTCTGGATTTACTTCGTACATCACTTGCGTTAAGACCAATCATATCATATCCAAATTGTTTTGCTACAAGATATGCAATTGTAGTTTTTCCAATACCAGGAGGTCCAACCAGAAGAAGTGGTTTTGTGCCTTTTTTCCACTTTGTAAACCAGTCAATTATAGATGCGCGGGATTCTTCATTACCTATCATATCAGAAATAATATGAGGTCGGTATTTTTCAGACCACATCAATGTTATCACTTGGGAAGTTTAGATTCAAATTCTGACCATTTGTTAGCCTTTAGTAGTTTATTGTACCAGTATTGATTATAATGTTCCACAGTCAAGAATAAAAATTCTAAAAATTCTTTGTAAGAAAACCCTTCAGGCAATAATTCAAGTGCAAGTCGAGCATCTTGTAGATAGAGAGTACTTTTTTCCAAAGTAATCTCAAATCCTTTTTTTACATCATTTGCCAATAATGAGTAATAAAGTGGCCATGAAGGAATTTTTACAAATCCATTTTTAATCGAGTCTTCAATTTCATTTCCACATCCAACTCCTTCGGCAGCTCTTGCCATCCCTAGATAGAAAATTTCACCTAGGGGTCGTTCTGCTAGAGCCATGTTTCTACCAGCAGTTCCCATAACCGAACGATATTTCTTGTAGGATAATGTTAATTCTTCTTCGGTTATCCTTGTTGGTTTTGATTTTAATTTTTCATCCAAGTATTGCCCAATTCTTGCATCCTTGAATCCTTCTTCAAATTCTTTCAGAACTTGATCGCCTCCTTTAGAGATTTTGTCTCTAGCTAACTTCAAAATATATGGATTCATTAGTTTGTAATCATCCAGAAAATCTAAATCTTCATCTTTGTCTACAATTCGATCCATTGGTTCACTAAGATCAATTGCAAGCATATGGCCTTCAACTACATCTTGTTTTAATTGAGGGCTATTTCTTCCAGAATAATCAGCTGCGCCATCAAATAGCCCATTAAAAACAGGAAAAGTCATTTTTACAAAATTGGAATCTAAAATTCGATTTACCCTATCTTTTAAGACATCGTAACTTTCTAATTTTGATTTTATAGGCGCAATTTCAGAGGAGTTGAGTATTATCTCTGTAGAACCTACTTCATTACCAAATGCTTGTTGCGTGAAATTGGGATCAGAATCAGACTTTATTTCGTGAAATAAGCCTCTGGCGAATCTTTCTGCAAAATTTGGAAATTCATCTTCTGTCTCTTCTTTGTATTTGGTAAATAATTTGTAGCCTTTTGATTTGAATAAAGCCTGTTTCATTATTTGTTTTCCAGGTTTTGTGCTCATCAAAGCTTCTTTGCTTATGACAGATTGATCTTTGCCACTCACAATCGATAGCTTCCTTATTGTTATTTATGCTTTCAAAACAAATGGTTTCTTCACTTAAATTACGAATAAATGAATTCGGAATATGGAGACAATGGAGATTCTTCGTGAAGCTTCAAAAAGAATTTATGAAAATGTAAAAGGCATTGCAGGCACTGAACATGCTGCAGGTGATTTTGGCATTGGTGCAGGAGGAGATATTTCAAGGAGCATAGACATTATTGCTGAAAAAACTGTTTTAGATTATCTAAAGGAGATTAATTTTGAATGCATTGTTTTAGGTGAAGAGTGTGGACGAGTCGAGTTATCAAATAGGTCTAAGGGCTATATCATCATGGATGCAATTGACGGTTCGGCTAATGCAGTTAGAGGTGTGCCATTTTTTTGTAGTTCGCTGGCATTTGCAACAGAGGATAAGCTTAGTTTTGTCACAGATGGGATAATCACAGATTTATCAAGTGGTGAAATGTATTGGGCTTCAAAAAACAAGGGATCGTTTTTTGATGGAAAACAAATCAAAGTACACAATGAATATCCAATATACAAAATAATTGGAATCAATACATCTGGCGCATCATCAAAGTTAATGAAACGATTATCTCCAATATATGAAGAGCATGAACATACCAGGCACTTTGGAGCAAATGCTCTAGAAATGGCATTTTTAGCTAGAGGAGTGATTGATGTTTTTATTGATTTAAGAGGAAAGATTAGAATTCAAGATATTGCAGCAGGGTATATAATCATCAAGGAAGCAGGTGGTCTTCTGCTTGATGTGGACTTGAATCCATTAGATGCAGACCTAAGCTATGAAACAAGAATTTCCTTTATTGCTGCTTCAAATCAGAAAATTCTTGATGAAATAACAAAACTGATAGATCAGTAGTGTAGTATCAACACTAATTGAATGTTGATGATTAGTTTTACAGCTAATTTGGCATTTTAGAACAATTATCTAATTTGTGAATCAGATCATGACAGAAATATATTTATCCAAAGTCACGAAAAAACTTCTTGTATGGTATCTGAAATGAAAGCAAAGGTCATTTACAGAGAGCTGCTAAAAGAAGATCTTGTGATTATAAGATTGGTTCCAGAAAAAGGAATGCCTCAATATAAGACAGGTCAGTTTTTGACAATAGGTCTTCCAATACCATCAGAAAAAAAGATAGTCAGAAGAGCATATTCTATTGCATCGCATGCAGAGAATAGGGATTATTTTGAATTTGTAATTAGATGGGTAAGAAAACCACTTCCAGGTAGAGTCACAACTGAATTATTTTATCTAAGTGTTGGTGATGAAGTATATCTTGGCGACCCAACTGGAACTGCATTACAAATTAGTGACAAGTTGCCTAACGGACAAAAAGACAACAGACGGGTGATTTGTGTAGGTGGAGGTACAGGGCTAGCACCATTTATTGCATTTGCAAAACATTTTCACGATACCAACGATAAACGTGAAGTGGTAATACTCCACGGTGCAAGCTATGTGGATGAATTAAGCTACAAACGTCTTTTAACAGATTTGGAATTGGAAAGCGAGAGAAGAGGAAGAGACCAATGGAATTTTAGATACAGAGCTGCAATCAGTAGACCGAAAGAATTTTTCAATAGATCATGGAACGGTCATGTCGGCAGAGTGGAATCATTTTTTGCACCGGATAAAAAAACGGGATTATCACCAGTAGAGGAAATGGTGGGAGAAGCATTAACTCCAGAAAACACAATCATTTACATTTGCGGATACCAAGGGACTATTGACGGTGTAATTGATTATCTAGGTCCAAAAGGGTTTGTTACAGAACATGAGAAAAAGCCAGACGGTAGTTTTGGCATCAAATACGAGTCATACGGATAGAGTTTCATACCAACAATAATAAATTTTCATTTTTGTGAATTTAGAAAGTTACCATCAGATCGTTCATACCTGTGGATTTTTATATTGATTATTTTTCTACAAAGTATGGCAAAACTCAAGTGCAATGATTATGGATTTGAATGTGATTTTGTAGCAGAAGGGGAAATGGAAAGTGTTATTGACGAGTTTAGAACCCATACTGATGAAGAACACGGAATAGATTATTCTAAAGAAGCCATTATGCAGTTTCTTTTAAGAAAGCAAGGATTATAACAAAATTAAGCATCCAGTCTTTTCATTCTAGCAGATAAAACAGGTAATTCTTTTTCAATAATCTTCTCTACTGCAGGAATAATACCAGTTCTAGATTTGACACTCTCATCATAAATTTCTGCAATTTGATCTCTAAACAGCAATTTTATTCCTGGAAGTGCAGTAATTCCTTCATCCACAGTTCTAGGATCAGATAAATCTAAAATCAATGTGCCCTTTTTCTTTTCTTCCATAACTAAACGAATTCTATCAAATGTGATCAAGAAATAGTCAGAGGTTGTTGCAACAAAAACAATATCATATTTATCAAATCCTGCCAAAACATCATTAAAATCTACAGGAGTTCCACCAAGGAGTGTTGTAAACCCGGTGGCACGATCTAGAGTTCGACTTGTCACATCAAATGAAATTCCTTTTTTACCCAAAGTTTTTGCAAGCATTGCTGCAGATTCACCAGTACCAATTACAAGTACTTTCTTCTTGGAGTCAAGACCTGCCTTTTCGTCAACCAATTTTATAGCCACATCACCTAAAGAAACAACATCTTTTGCTATTCCAGTAGTATCTCTCATTCGTGCGGCTAGTCTAATTACACTATCAAATAATTTATTGAGAACTCTACCGGACACGCCTGCATTCTTTGCATTTGTTAATGCCTGAACAATGTCATCAAAAACGCTTTGCCATCCAACAACTAATGAATCCAATCCAGAAGCCAGTCGTAAAAGATGCAGATAGACATCATCACCTTTGTAAACTTCAAGGGTTTGATCAAAATGATCAATATCAATTTGTTCTAATGATGACAAAGATACCCAAGTATCTTTAATTTTATTTAACAAAAGTGTTTTGCCTTCGGGTCTTCTTGCATCTGGAGAATCTTCAGTTTCAATGTTACTCACAGTAAAGATTTCAACTCTAGTTGCCGTTTGAATGATGATACATTCCTCAACACCCGGAATTTTTTTAAATTCATTACATGCTGCAGTAACATCTTTGAAAGCAAATTTAGAAATCGTGTGTATTGGAACATTTTTGAAAGTTACTCTCGCGTTCATAACATCAAAGGATATTTGACTCAACCCATTCACCTGTTATGCTTTGATTTTATCCCTTCCGCCTTTAGCTGTTCGGAAAACATTCATGCCAAGATAAAAATTCTCATGTAGTGACTCCAAGTAAATGATCTCATTTTCAACATCTCGGATTTCTTTTTCAGTCGCATCAGGATTATTTTTTAAATTCTCAAGTTTTTGCTTAGTTTCTTCCAAAAACGAATCAACTCCGCGTTCATAGTTTGAAACACCGGCAAACTCAGGGCTCAGAACATGTTCAGGAATGTATGCAGGTGTTTGATCTTGTGGGGTCTCAGCATGCCTTGTTAGAGATTCCTGTTGCTCTTGTGTAAGTATCGGTCGTGGGAATCGATCTTTTTTATCTAAGAAAAATTCAGGTTCGCCCATTTCTCTTCTGAAAATTTCTTCTCCCTGCCTCTTAAATGTAAAATCAGATTTTTTAGCGGTATCAGCTTTGACTTCAGCTGCAATTGCTTTGTATTCTTCCTCAGCGGCAGCTTCTGCTTCTGCCTTTGCAGATTCTGCTTTTGCAAGGGCTTCTTTCACTGCAAGCTCCGCTTCTTCAACCGCTTTCGCTGCAGCTTCTGCTTTTGCTACTGCGTTTGCTGCAGCTTCTGCTTCCTTAGCGACTGCCTCAAGCTTTGCAGTCTCATCCGAAGAGGGTTTTTCAGATGCTGAATCTTCAATAGGTTTTGCGTCTACTTCAGAATCTTTTTTCTCTTCAGACATCAAATTTTACTAAAATTGCCTGAATTTTAATATTCTTGTGAGATGAATGCAATATGCTCATTTTTGCACAATATTCACAGATGAAAACGTGATCGATGCAAAATAATTTTTAAATTAACAGATTAAAAGAAAATATGGCGCCCTCGGCGGGATTTGAACACGCGTCTCAGCCGTGACAGGGCCGAATTCTAGACCGGGCTATACTACAAGGGCACAAGTTGATTGAGTCAGATTGCCAGATTAAAAGTTTCTGTCACGACAAAATTTTTTGTAAAAGACTAAATTATACACGGTAAGCATTTTTGTGAGGGTCTATGGCGCAGCCAGGTAGCGCACCGGACTTTTAATCCGGTTGTCAAGGGTCCGAATCCCTTTAGACCCGCTACTTTTCTTTATTTTGTTCACAGGATAATCTCATTTACTTGTTTCAGTAAATCTTCAATTGACGAACTAATTTTATTTTCTCTTTTTGACACATCTGCTCTATATTGATTGATTTTATGAATCCTATCAGAAATCATTCTTTTTTGTTCCTGATATCCTGAGGAACCAAATGATTTTCTAGCCTTAAGGGAGGAAACAACGGTTGTAGTGGAGATAATTTTTGAAACAATTTTTGGATCAACTTTAGTATCAGATACGGATTTTTCAACTTCCATTTGAGTTAGTTTGGAGATTGGTTTTTTTGAATTATGAGCAAGTTGAACCAATATTCCTGCAATTTTATGGGTTACACGAAATGGTATTCCTTCCAGAACTAATTTTTCAGCGATGTCTAACGCAATTAGGTTACTTGATTCGGTAACTTTTTTCATTTGTTTTTCATTTACTTTCATTGTAAGAAATACAGATTTTAAAATTAGTAACGCATCGATAGATGTTTTTGATGTGGACCAAATAGAGGATTTTATTTGTTGCAAGTCACGACCGTATCCAGATGCTAGGCCTTTGATTGTGGTTAGAATTGAAGTGAGATTTCCTATGACTTCAGCAGTTTTTCCTCTGGTTAGTTCTAAAATATCAGGGTTCTTTTTTTGTGGCATCACACTTGAGGGTGACGTAAACTCATCAGATATCTCAATAAAAGAAAATTCCGAAGTCGACCAAATTATAAAATCTTCAGAGATCTTACTTAGATTAGTCATCAGGATCGAAAGCATTGCAACGTACTCTGCTACAAAATCTCGTGTGCTTGTTGCGTCAATAGAATTTTCAACTAGACCATCAAAACCCAACATCCTTGCAGTTGTATGTCTATCAATTTGGATGCTAGTTCCGCCTACAGGTCCTGCCCCAAGTGGACTCTGGTTTATTCGCTCAAAGGTTCCAAACAGTCTTTGAAAATCCCTAAACAAGACATCTGCATGTGCCAGAAGATAATGAGAAAAAAGACCAGCTTGAGCTTGTTGAAGATGAGTATAAAGCGGCATGATTGTTTTTTGATGATCTTTTGCTACCGAGACTAGAGCTTCAATAGTGTCTAAAAGACAGTTACAGATAATGTTGGCATCATCTCTGATCTTCATGCGAATATCCAAGGCAACTTGATCATTACGTGATCTTGCGGTGTGCATTTTCCCCCCACTTGCCATTCCGGTCTTTGCTATGACCATAGATTCAATTAATTCATGAATATCTTCTGCTCCAGACGCTGAATCAAATTTTTCATTTTTCAGTGTTTCTAAGGATGACAAGATCTTTTTGGCATCATTTTTTGTTATGATGTTATTTTGGAATAGCATCAATACGTGAGCTTGACTCCCAATAATATCATAAAACGCGATATCAGAGTCATCGTTAATTGATGAAACATAATCTAAAGTAATATCACTCAAATCAGTATCAAGACGTGAACGATACATTATCTAAGGTTCTAAAATGGTTATATATAGCATCGACGCTTTTGCCGACATGAGTCAAGATATCAAGCAGCTACGAGTGAAATTATTTGATGAGTTATCAAAGATCGTAGATCCTGAAATCAATACATCTATTGTTGAATTGGAATTAATTGACGAAGTAGACATCAACAACAGTAATGTTAAAGTGGATTTACATCTCACTAGCCCATTCTGTCCAGCAGTATTCGGTTTTAAGATTTGTCAAGACATTCACGACAACCTTTTGAAGGTAGATGGTGTAAACGATGTTAAAGTTAATGTTTCCAACCATTTTATGGCTGAACAAATTAATAATCAGGTGAACAACAGCCCAAACCCAAAAAAATTGGGCTAACCCCTAAAACCAAGTAGATATCCACGTAGTAATTGAATTCCCATTGCCGGATCAACGCCTTTTGGACATACTTGGCTACAAGAACCAGCAAAATGACATCGCCAGATCCCATGAGAATCATCAATGATTTTTAGTCTAGAGTCTTTTCCTTTATCTCTACTATCTGCAACGTATCGATATGCTTGGGCTAGCGCTTGAGGCCCAACAAAAGAAGAATCAGTTGCCATTGTAGGACACGCCGAATTACATAGACCACATTTGATACAATTAGCAAATTGGATGTATTGTTCTACTTCTTCAGGAGACTGTAGAAATTCTTTTTCGTCAGATTCTAGCTCTGAATCGTCTCGTATCAGATAGGGTTTAATTTTTTGATGAGTGTTAAACAATCTTTCAAATTTAACTGCCAAGTCACGAATAATTGGAAAATTATTCATAGGCTCAACCGTAACGACATTGGAGTTTAGTTCGCTGATTTTTGTAAAACATGCCAGTCTTGGTTTTCCGTTGATTATCATACCACATGAGCCACACGTAGCTTGTCTACAAGAATATCTAACAGCTACCGAATGATCAAAGTGTTTTTTCACATCAAGAATTGCTTCTAAGACGGTAGTCCATTTCTCATAAGGAATGGTAAACTCCATAAATCTACCGGAGTCATCATGCTCAGGATTGAATTTTGAAATTCTTAGAAGGATTGTGCTGGATGTGGAAGTTGGCGTTTGTTCGTCTGTAATGCGAGATACTTGAGTCATTCCTAAGTCATCCCCATATTGGTCATAATAATTGTTCTTGAACCATATGCTATTAATGCAACCATTGCTGCAAGACACCCATAAGAAACAGCTTTTTCATATGTTCTTCCTTGTTTTAATTCCAATAGAATTACTCTCAATCCGTTAAATCCATGAACAGCAAGCAAAATGAGAATCAATTCCAGCATTGCAGCATATGGAATAAATTTGTAGTTGGCAAGAACGCTGTCATACTCTAAGGATTCTGCAAATCCCTGTGTGAGACGCATTAAAATATGAACTGCCACTAATGCGACTGCAGCTAATGCAGTGCCATAGTGGATCTTCATAATTGTACTTTCCCTCATATCACTCACCAAACATTACCGCTAGACCATACATCATTGCAATTGCTGCAAGAACAATTGCCGAATAAATTCCTATTTTGTGTCTGTAATTTTGTGATGCCGGTTCATATGGGTAATCAGGTCGTGCAGGTTTTCCTACGCCAATTCCTCCATGTCCCAACATCACTCTAACACCATTAACAGTATGAAATACACACATTGCAATAACTATGGCCAAAATTGCGTGTCCCTCAGTGGTTTGGGTTAACTCAAGAAATTCATTCCATCCTACTTGTCCTCTTAGAATATTACTTGTTTCATAAATATGGCCAATGAAATAGGCTAGCAATCCTAATCCAGTTAATCGCATTAACCAATATGCAAAACGTTCAATTCCATATCGACTGGGATTCACCATTCCTTTGATTCCTTCTTTGTGTTCGTCTTGAGTCATCTAGTACTTTCTCTCCACCGGTTGATATTTTGTTATTGTTACTGGATGTGTTTTCATGATCGGTTCATTTAGATCATAGTAAGCAAGCGTATGATGTAAAAAGTTTGCATCATCACGTTTAGTATAATCTGTCCTTGCATGTGCCCCACGGGATTCCTTTCTATTGATTGCGCCAAGCAGCACAATTTCTGCCACTCTGAACATAGAATCAAGTTCCATCACGTTTGAAAAGTTGGTATTGTACTCTTTTGCTTTGTCATCTACATGTTTCCAAGTTTGTTTCTTTAGCTCACGAATTTTTTTAAGACCTTCGATAAGATTGGTTTCATTTCTATAGACATATGCTTTTTCATTCATGGTGTCAGTCAGCTGTTGCCTAATTTCATATGGATTGACATCGCCATTCCCTCTAAATATCCCATCATAGATTCTCTTCTCTTCTGCCGCAACCAAGTGATGCGGCCAAGGATTTGATGAGGTATTATTTATAGCGTATTCAGCTGCTAATTCGCCTGTGATTTTGCCCCAAACGATGCATTCAGAGGTAGAATTTGCGCCTAAACGGTTTGAGCCATGAACGCTATTGCACGCAGCCTCACCGGCAGCCCATACACCCTGAATTTCAGTTGCACCATCAATGTTTGTATGAAGTCCACCCATCATATAATGACAAACAGGTCTAATGTCAAGTAAATCGTCAGCTGGATCTATGCCAGAGAATTTTATAGATATTTCTCTAATACCACCCAATTTTTCTTTGATTTTTTCATCTCCAAGATGCCTTAAATCAAGTTTCATGCAATCAACACCAGTCTCATGTTTGAATCCGCGGCCCTCCAAAATTTCAGTCATGATTGATCTAGATACAATATCACGAGGAGCTAACTCCATTTTACCAGCAGCATATGTTTTCATAAATCGTTCACCTTTATTGTTAAGAAGATAGCCGCCCTCTCCTCTTGCACCTTCAGTAATCAGAATTCCAGATGGCAGGATTCCTGTTGGATGGAATTGTACAAACTCCATATCCTTTAATGCCATACCAGCACGTAATCCCATATCCAAACCATCAGGAGTTGATGACAAGGCATAAGTTGAAAAGCTGTACAGTCTTCCTGCACCGCCAGTAGCAATGATGAGTGACTTTCCTTTAATGGTATAAAATGTGCCAGACGATAATTCTATTGCAGTAACACCCATGAATTTTTTTCCATCATGAATGATTGAGGTTACAAACCATTCGTTAAGATATTCAATATTTTCAAATTTTTGACATGTATCATACAGAGTTTGCATTTCAAAGAAACCAACTTTATCTGATGCATATGTTGCTCTAGGAAAACTATAGCCACCAAAGTTTCGTTGATCTATTCTTCCACTTGGCCTTCTAGACCAGGGCATCCCCCAATGATCTAATTGATGGATTTCTTGAGGCATTTCAACACAGAGACGTTCAGCAACATCTTGATCTGCAAGAAAATCACTTCCTTTTACAGTGTCATAAACATGCGATTCAATTGTATCTCCTTCCTCCTCAAAAAGTACTGCCGCTGTTCCTCCTTCCGCTGAAACAGAATGCGAACGCATTACCTGTACTTTTGAGACAACACCGATTTTGAGATGAGATCCCTTTTTTGCAGCTGCTATTGCTGCTCTAAGTCCAGCAAGGCCAGATCCACAGATTATCAAATCAAATTCTATAGATTCTACCATCGTTAGTCAAACTTGCTCTAGGCGAGATAAATATGTAGTAATTGTCAGACATGTATCAGAATATTTAAATATATCACTAGTAATATCACTAGTGATGATTTCAGAATGGTTTCAAAGAGTAGGAAGCTCAGTTCCAAGAGGTTTTTCACGATATTTTATTTTAGAACTACTTCAAAAGAAACCTCATACAGGTATAGAAATCATCAATTATGCATCAGAGCAAAGTAATGGGATATGGAAGCCATCTCCGGGATTGATCTATCCGTTACTGGGAAGGTTGTTAGATGAAAAACTGATTGAGGAAACAAAAGACGGAAGGTACCAGATTACAAAAAAAGGAATTGAGACTGCGCAAGATATTGACAAAGTCAATGATGTCATAAAAAAGCAATTAGATGTTCTTTTTAGACTAGGAAATGTCGGCAGGTTTGTTGTATTAGATTTATTAGAGAAGATTTCCACCATGGGATCAATTCTTAGCTCAAACATATCAAACATGACTCATGAAGAAACTGAGAAATATAGAAAATTTCTTCAAGACGAACTAAAGAAAATAGATGAAGGTGACTCAGAGAAGAAAGAAAGAGAGATCAGAATAGAATAATTTTTTGAAAAGTAGAAATTAATCTAGTTTTTAGAATTGTCATGGGAACACTTACCAAAGAGCAAAAATCCATAGTTTTTGGTTCATGGCTTGGGTGGTCACTTGATGGTTATGATCTAGTTTTGATGTTGTTAGTTATTCCATTAATCAGCATGCTATTTTTTCCTGCTGAAGACCCAACGTTTTCACTCTTAGCAACATTTGCAGCCTATATTATTACATTGATTATGCGGCCATTTGGTGGTGCGTTTTTTGGGAATTTTGGAGATAAGCACGGAAGAAGAAAAGCAATGATCATCACAATCATGGGGTTTTCTGGTGCAACGTTTGCAACAGGACTGTTACCTACATGGCAGATGGTTGGATTTATGGCACCAATTTTGTTAATTGGCTTACGATTAATGCAGGGATTCTTTGCTGGTGGGGAGTGGGGCAGTGGAGCTGTAATCACAATGGAAACAGTGCCAAAAGAAAAGAGAGGCATTCTTTCTGGGTTTTTGCAAAGTGGATTTAATTTTGGTTTTGTAGTTGCATCAGTTGTGTTTTTTGGAGCGGTTTATGTATTTCCAGATGAGCAATTTGTAGAGACGGGTTGGCGAATAATGTTCTTTACAGGAATAATTCCAGGACTTGTTGCATTATTTGTCAGATTTAGAATGAATGAGTCGCAAGTATGGCTTGCAAAACAAAAACAAAGGAAAACTGAAAAATCGCCATTAAAAAAACTTCTGTCTAGTAAAGATGGAAGAAAAAAATTCTTTTTCTCTTTAATTTTAATGACAGGACTCATGTATGCATATTATACATCAATTGGGTTTTATCCAACATTTTTACAAAATTATGTTGAAATTGAAAAATCTGAAGTTTCGGTACTGATGATTGTAGGAACTACCACATCTTTGTTTGGTCAAATCTTTACCGGTTACCTTAGTCAAAAGATTGGAAGGCGAAATACAATTGCATTTTTTGCAATAGCTGCAATGATTGTTGCAATCCCAACATTTTATGGGTTATACTATGCAGAATCCGCATATGAGAGGGCAGTATACACGGTAATTTTGATTGTTGTTGCGACTACAGGTTTTGGACCAATTCCCGCATTTTTGTCGGAAAGATTTCCAACTGAAGTCAGAAACAGTGCAAGCGGTTTTATCTATAATGGTGGGTTGATTTTCGGATCATGGGCACCTCTGATTGCAGTAACAATACTATCAAAGAATACAGAATTAGTGCCAATTTTACTTGGAATTAATGTAATTATTGGCTCGCTGATTGTTTTGATTGGAGCTAAGATTAATCCAGAGACAAGAGATGCAGACATTACCTTATGATACTATTTTAAAATCATAAATAATTCATCGAGAGAACAAATTCATGAAAAATTTACGCAGGATGTTAAAATCAAATAAACCTCTTGTCATTCCTGGAATCTATGATGCTATCGGTGCTAAAATTGCAGAAAAAGTTGGCTTTAATGCAATGTTTCAAACGGGTTATGGAACTTCTGCAGCATTATTTGGAATGCCAGATTATGGGTTCATCGGTGCAGCTGAAACAGTAGACAATGCAAGAAGAATATGCAGAGCAGTTTCAGTTCCAGTAATTGTTGATTCTGATACAGGTTATGGAAATGCGCTAAGTATTTGGAAATTAGTAAAAGAACTGGAGTCTGCAGGAGCTTCTGGTATTTTTCTTGAAGATCAGAGATGGCCTAAGAGATGCGGTCATATGGAAGGAAAAGAAGTGATTTCACAAGAAGAATACACTGAAAAACTAGGTGCAGCGATTGATGCACGGGAAAATAAAAATTTCATCATTGTTGCTAGAACAGACGCAAGAGCTACAGAGGGATTAGATGCAGCGATTGAACGAGGAATAAAAAACAAAAAAACAGGTGCAGACGCTATATTCATTGAGGCACCTAGATCAATAGAAGAAATGAGAACAATTGGAAAATCAATCAGAGCGCCTCTTGTTGCAAACATGATAGAAGGTGGAGCCACACCATTGGCTTCTTCTGAAACGTTAAACAAAATTGGATTCAGTATAATACTATATCCACTTTCAGTATTATTTGCAAATACATTTGCTACAATGAGTATTTTAAGAGAATTAAAGAAGACTGGAACTACTGCAAAACTTAAACAGAAAATTGTTGATTTTGATCAGTTTAATGATCTAGTAGAATTACCAAAGTTTAGAAAAATGGAAAAACAATACGGACTTTCAAAAAGTGAGTAAAATAAAAAATTTCAAGTAAAGTACGGTTAAGATGTAACTCTCTTTACTTCAATTTCTATTGTTGAAACATTTCTAGTTCTACCGTCTTGTGACTCTAGTGATTCTGAGCCAATTTTGATTTCTCCGATAGAGTAGCCTGCATTTTCTGTTTTTCTTGCAATGATTTGAGCTACATCCACAGCACGACCTATGCTGAGTCCTCTAGCTTTGATGTTGACTGAAGGTAAGTTTGCCAATTGAATTAGCGCTGATGTCACATATGCCATCAATGGTTTCTTACCAATGAATACGGTATCTCTGGTTTCATTTGACATGTTGCATTTCTTATTTAACGATAATTTAAAGCTAGGAGAGATTTACTGAATTAAATAGAAAGAATTAGAAAGATTTGAACTAATATTAACCTAGGAAAAGGAATTTCTTCAGAACTTGGAAGATATTTTAAAAATTTTAGAGGCAGGCGAGAGTATAGAAAAAATCAAAATTTTAGAAACCCTTGAACAAACAGACGATCCAGTGGTTTTAGAAAAGATAATCTCGAGGTTGAATGATGACGATATTCAGGTAAGAGGAGAAGCGTTTAGTTCACTCCTATTAAATAAAAACAGCATTTTGGAGATTTTAATCAAGAATTTGAATTCTACAAGTGAAAACATTAGAGGGTATACATCACTAGTGCTGGCAAATAGAAATGAGGGATCATCGATTCCGGAGATAATGAAACTCGTGAAAGATGAACGCGCTATAGTTAGATCATGCGCACTTGGTGCACTAGGCCATCTCAGAGCTCAAGAAGCTGAAGAGATTTTTCTGAATTCACTTTCAGATTCAAATATAGATGTAAGGAAAAGTGCACTTCAAGCAATTATTGAACTGGATATTTTAATTTCAGAAAAACAAACTAAGCAAATTCTTAAAGAAAAAGATCATGAAATCAAAAAAATGATTTCCAAATTAAGAAAAAGTGGACCGGAAGGGATTTGAACCCTTGATCCGATGCATGCCATGCACCTATCCTACCAGACTAGACGACCGGCCCAATTATCAGAATTCTGATCGAAATACGTTTTTCAAATTGGTTATTAACGTTTAGCGGTACAAAATGAAATCGGGTTATGAAATTAACACAATATATTTAACCGTGTAAATACTGATTCAATCGTTATGGTGGTAGATAACAAAGCGACAATTACTTATGTTCAATTGTTAAAGGAAGATCTTGTAATTCTTAGGTTGGTTCCAAAAGACGGCCCTGTTCCTGAATATAAAGCAGGTCAGTTCATCACATTAGGATTACCAAATCCTTTAGAGGGAGGTAAAATTGTGAGACGGGCTTATTCTATTGCATCGCATCCAGAAAATAGAGAATACGTCGAGTTAGTAATAAGATGGGTAAGAAAACCACTTCCAGGTAGATTAACTACGCAGATATTTAATGCAAAAGAAGGGGATGAAATTCTTTGGTTAAAGCCTACAGGTAGAGCTTTATTGATTAACGAGGAACTGCCAAACGGTGAAAAGGATAATAGGAGAATTGTTTGTATTGGTGGCGGTACAGGCCTTGCCCCATTTGTAAGCTATGCACAGCACCTTCATGATTCCGGAGACAAACGAGAAATTATCGTGTTACATGGAGCAAGTTATGTGGATGAATTAAGTTACAAAGACCTACTAACTAATTTAGAGTATGAAAGTGAGAAGAGAGGTAAGAGTGAGTGGAATTTCAAATATAGAGCTGCAATAAGTAGGCCACAGGAATGGTTTAACAGATCATGGTCGGGTCAAGTGGGAAGAGTTGAAACTTTTCTAAGACCAAGAGAGAGCGGGATGTCTCCGTTGGAGGAATTGATCGGGGACAAGATTACTAAAGAAAACACAATGTTCTATGTGTGTGGCTGGCAAGGAACAATTGATGGTGTCATGGACTTCTTAAAGCCAAAAGGGTTTGCCACAGAACATGATAAGCGAGAAGACGGTAGCTTCGAAGTCAAATATGAATCGTACGGATAAAAAAGTAATTTTTTCCAATCAATCATTGAAATATGAGATTTAATAAGGACATAGCAATTGACTACTGCGCTATATCTTGCTCATCTAAATCCAGTAACTAATGCCCATGTAGAAATAATTTCAGAGCTAAAAAAAGAAGCAGGCATCGTAAAAGTAATGCCTGTCGTTTTCAAAGATGGTGACAGGGAGATTAATAGTAAGAGTTTTCCATTTAACTTTGAAACCAGAAAGAAAATGCTAATTTCTGTTTTTGGCGATTCAATACAGATTACTGATGATTATACATTTTTTGCTCCATTCAAAAAATATTTGCCGCCGTTATTATCTCCTAGAACGTGGCAACTAAGAAAGCAAATTCTTCGAGGAGTTAAAGGGGATTTTTTTTCATATACAGGAGACAGGGCCGAAGGGTATATGCTAAAAATTTATAGACTAAAACCAAGAATTGGCGAGAGAAAAATGCTTTCAGCCTCATTAGTCAAAGAAAAGTTATTTGACGCTGCATTAGGCAAGAAATCATCATGGAAAGACGACATTCCAGAAAGCATAGCAAAAATAATTGAGGAAAATTGGAAAACAGTGCAGAAATTTGCCAATTCAGAAGATGCAACCAGAAGGGTTGCAGGAATGAAGTTTCCCAAAGAAGGATGGTCAAAAATTACACAAGAGTTAGCGTCCAAGGATTAAATTAAACTTCAGATCTAATTGAAAATAGATTAATACACACCACGTAGAAGTGTCCTATGAAACTTCCACTTTCAAAATACGTGTGGTTTGATGGAAAATATGTTTTGATGGAAAAAGCCAAGGTGCCAATAACAACTCATGCAATTCATTACGGAACGTCCATTTTTGAGGGAATTAGAGCATATTGGAATGGGGAAAATTTGCATGTATTTAGATTAGATGAGCATGTTAAACGATTTAGAAGATCAGGGCAGTTTTACAACATTACATTGAATTTCTCAGATGTGGAAATAACGGACGCAATAATAGGAGTTTGCAGGAAAAACAAAATCAAAAAGTCGTGTTACATAAGACCATTTTATTTTGTTGGAGATTACGGAATTAATCTCCATGTAACTGAAAAGGCTCCAACAAATGTTGCAATTATTACATTTCCTTTTGGAGATTTGTTTAACAAGAACGGGATAACTGCAGGAGTTGTATCGTGGCGAAAATTCTCAGATGCATCTACGCCACCACAAGCAAAAATGGGTGGGAATTATCTGAATTCAATAATCGCCACACAAGAAGCAAAAAGAAATGGTGTTGATGAAGCAATTTTACTAGATCACAATGGAAATGTCAGCGAAGCACCAGGTGAGAACATATTCATTGTAAGAGAAGGGCAATTGTCAACGCCATCACTTGCATCATCAGCACTTGAGGGAATTACACGAGATGCAATCATCAACATCGCACGAGATTTGGATATTGACGTGGTTGAGAGGGACATTGCAAGAAGCGAGTTAAATATATCAGATGAGATATTTCTCACGGGAACGGCAGCAGAAATCACCCCAGTAATAGAAATAGATTCAAAAAGGATTGGAAATGGGAAGCCTGGAGACATTACGACAAAAATGATGCAAGAGTATACAGACATAGTGATGAACAAAAATGACGATTATGAACATTGGCTAACTGAGGTCTATTAGATGAGAATTGTCCAAATTGGAACTGGAGGATGGGGTAAAAACCATACCAGAATTTTATCACAGTTAGGAGTTTTAGTTGCAGTATGTGACACAGATTCTAAAAAGAGTGAAGAATACGGAGAAAAATATTCGGTAAACCATCATGAAACATTGGATAGTTTACTAAGTTCTGAAGATTTTGATGGTGCCTTCATAGTTACGCCTACATCAACACATGCAAAGATTGCTGAAAAATTATTAGAGGTGAAAAAACATGTGTTTGTTGAAAAACCCATGACATACAAGTCAGAAGAAGGTGAAAAACTTGTAAGAATTGCAGAAAAGAATAATGTGATTCTTACATGTGGATACATTGAACGATTTAATCCAGCGGTAGATGTTGTAAAAAAAATGGTCAAAGAGAAGAAATTCGGAGATCTTGTAATGCTAGAGTTCCACCGTGAGAACAGGATGCCCCTACATATCAAAGATGTGGGAATCATTTATGATACATCTGTTCATGATATTGATACTGCGAATTGGTTGTTTGATGATATGCCTCATGTAGTATTTGCAAGAGCAGGAAAAATAAAACACGAGTATGAGGATTTTGCAAGTATAATGTTAGGATACAACGATGACAGGGTTGCAATTATTTCATCCAATTGGATCACACCAAAAAAACTCAGAAAATTTAATGCCGTTTGTACAGATGCAATTATTTCTTCAGATTTTATCACCCAAGAAACTATTGTGGAAAAGGATGACGAAACTCAAACATTGCAAAATGAAAAACAAGAGCCATTATTGTTAGAAATTCAAAGTTTCCTAGACGCCATCGAAGGTAAAAACAAACAAGTTGTCAAAGCACAAGAAGCAGTCAATGTTACAAAGATAGCCGAAGCTGCACTTTTATCTAGCCAAAAAGGAATACCAATCTATCTGGATCTAAAATGAACAAAACAATGTTGAATATTTTGGCATGCCCAATGGACAAAAATCACCCTTTAGAATTATTTGAGATTAATGAAAAAGACAATGTTGTATCGGAAGGAGCACTGTTTTGCACAAAATGTTCTAGATTTTATCCAATAATTGAAGAGATTCCAATTATGTTACCTGATGAATTACGAGACAAAAAACAAGAAATGGAATTTTTAAGAAATAATAAAAATGTGCTGCCTGAGAAAATCATCATGAAGGCAAGTCCATGGCATTTGTGAGATAATGATTACAAACTTTATTTCAAAAAAAGCCAAGATTGGTAAAAATGTGCAGATTTGGCATTTTTCATATATTGGCGATGATGTAGAAATTGGGGATAATGTAAAGATTGGTTCCCTTGTACATGTTGATTATAACGTAAAAATCGGCACAGATACAAAAATTGAGGGTCAAGCATACATCCCACCACTATCACGAATTGGAAAAAATGTGTTCATTGGCCCTGCCGCAGTATTAACAAATGATCCTTTTCCCATGTGCGACAAAATGATAGGCGTTACAATTGAAGACAATGTTATAATTGGTGCGCGTGCAGTTATCAAAGCAGGTGTGACTGTAGGAAGAAACAGTGTTGTTGCAATGGGATCAGTTGTAACAAGAGATGTACCTGAGAATTCAGTTGTCATTGGCTCTCCTGCAACTATAAGATACACTAGAGATGAATATAATAAGAAACAGAGACAGTGGAAAGAAAGCTAGGATTCAATCTCTTTTCTGAAAATCATATTTTTTAATTTTGACAGGATTAAAATCCACACGATGACTAGTAGAATAGCAATTACTGCTTTGATGACAGATAAGATAAACCAATCAAGATCGCCAAAACCAGAAATCGATACGGGTCCTAAAAGAACAACAACAATTCCACCTCCAACAATAATCAAAATCCACATCGCAAACAAAAATCCAAATAAATTAGATTTCAAAACTAATCCCCATCAAAAAGGCAGTAATCATAGCCAAGATTCCTGAAAAAATAGCTAGTTTGAAAATTACATATCCAACTTGCTTTTCAGATAAAGGACCACTTGCAAGAATCAGCCTCACCAAAGTCACAGGAGCAGTTTTGTCAGATGTTGCTTTTAGTCTAAAATCATCAGTGTGTTCCACAGGCTTCCCTTTGACTTGTCTATGTTCCACAATTTTCTTTACACTTGATAGAAATAGAAATGAATTTATCACTGCAGGCAATAAGGCGACTGCTGCAATAATTTCTACGCCTCCCACAATAGCAATTGCGCCATACATTGCACCCAATGTCAATGCTCCAGAATCGCCAGGAAAGATTCTACTTGGAATTTTATGGTACTTGTAAAATGCCAACGAGACAAACCCAAGAGGCAAACTAACTATTGCAATTTCATAATGCTGTACAATAAACAAGCAGATCGATAGGGAAAAGCTCGCAATCATCATAAATCCACTAGCAACACCGTTGAGAACATCAATTGAGTTGATTGTATTTCCAGTTATAGGAATCATGAAAATTATTAATGCAATATACAGTACAGGGATTTGAACTGTGCCAAAAATTGGAAATGCAAGATCTGAATCATATGAGCCAAAGGCTACAATTGGAATTGCTGCAATTGCAAGGGCCACAGGTTTAAACCAACCCCCCATTACTTTTCTGTCATCAACATAACCTATTACAAAAGCAGTCGTAGTTGTGATAACTATCGCGATAATCTCATTCATCTGTAAAAATGCATATAATATAATTTCTGATGCAATTAATCCAACAATTATTGAAGGGCCACCTGGTCTAGCCACCATTATGTCTTCTTTTTTATTCATGTCCTTTACAGTAAGATTTCTTTTTTCTAAAAATTTGATTAGTGGAGGAGTCATTGCAAACACAACAAAGAATGCGATAATGCAAGACAGTATTGCAGGAAGTATTAATTCAATCAATTATCTAACCTTTTGCAACTCTGTTTTTATGTTATCTGCAATGGTTGGACCAATTTTATCAATTTCTGCTAATTTATTTACAGGTATTTTTCTCAAATCATCCAGATTCTTTATTCCGTGTTTGTAAAGAATTCTGGATCTGATCCTTCCTATTCCTTTAACTTGTACTAAATCAAGTAGTTCCTCTCTTATTCCATAGGCTATTCGTTTCCTTAGATCACCCAATTCTTCAAGCAAGTCTGCTCTCTCAACATGTTTTGAGATCTCTCTAAGACAGTATGCAAGCCAATCAGCATTTTCAGTCATCCTATGCATATCACCAGACTCTATTCCAAGGTTATCAGAGAGCGACAATTCACTAGATTCAGTAATCCATGCCTGCAAGGCCAAAAGACTTCTTGAGCAATCATATTCCGATATAGGTTCCAACAATTCTGAGGAATTGTTCTCAATCATCAGACTAGCTGATTCATAGTCTTTTTGTCGTAGTGAGAATTTTGGAAAGAACTCTTCACAGTTTGTAATCAAATGTAAAAATCCGAATGTATGCTTTCTTTCTTGAGATATGTTTTCGATAGCATCTCGAAAGTATGTTGCAGTTAGAGGATCAATGTACAGCATTGATGTTTTTTTTCCAAATTCAGTAGCTGCATATCGTTCGCCTTTTTTAATAATCAAATATTGACTAGAAAGAAAGCGGAGTGATATATCAATTGCGAATTTTATTGTAGATTTTCTTGATTGCGATCCACCTAACGTTTCCAAAAAGAATTCCAAGATCTCCTCTTTTTTGATTCCAGGACGAATTACTATGATGCTAAGAATATTGGTTCTCAAAGACTTGTCATCAGTAATTTTTGAGACTATTGGTTCAGGTTCACCATTAATGTAATACTCGATTAGTTCATCAGTGTTTCCATTTCCAACAATTATCGATTCGCCATAATCATCGTATTGTGGTCTACCGGCTCTTCCACAAAGCTGTTTGTATTCTAAGACACTGATTGGTCTATTCGCCCCAATCTTAGCATTGTATCTGTTAATGTTTGAAATTACAACCCTTCGTGCAGGAAGATTGACTCCAGCAGCTAAAGTAGGAGTAGATGAGAGAAGTTTGATATTCCCCTTCCTGAATTCAATCTCTATAATTTCTCTACATTTTTGATTTAATCCAGCATGGTGAAATGCAACTCCTTTTTTTACAAGTAAGGATAATGTCTTTACCAATTCTGTATGTTCATTTTCAGAAAGAATTTTTTTGGATATTTTTTCTAATTCGTCTATTTCTTTTTTTTCTAAAAGTTGTGCAATTGCGTCAGCAGCCTTTGTTGCAAGTGATTTTGACCTGGTTCTAGTTTCTGCAAAAACAAGTGATTGGCCTCCTTGTTGCACTGACTGTACGCCTAGATCTATTGGAATTCCACGTAGGCTGCGCTCAACTTCAAAGGTTTTACCGTCATTCATAACGACCTCACTGCCACTACAAACGCCTTCGGAAAGGGGGACTGGTCTCCAGTCGTTTTTTACAAGCGTGCAGCCAAGCCAATTGGCAATCTCATCAGAGTTCGTTATGGTCGCACTAAGACCCACAATCTGAGGTTTTGTATCTAGCAGTTTAATCTGAGTGAGAATCATTTCAAGCGTAGGACCTCTACTCTCATCACCAATCAGATGTACTTCGTCGGAGATAACCAATCCAATGTCTTCAACCCATTCTATACCATGTCTAATAATAGAATCCATTTTTTCATTTGTTAAAATCAAAACATTGCTAGTCTCTAAATTTTTTTCAATGTTTTCAAAATCGCCAGTGGATATACCAATTTTGATTTTTTTACCTAGATGTATTTTTTCCAATTTTTTGAATTCTGAAAATTTTTCTGCAGCTAAAGCGCGCAACGGACTAAGATAAATTACCTTGCCATTATTTTTTGAAAGATAACTGAGTATTGCAAGAATTGCAATCAGTGTTTTTCCACTTGCGGTAGGAGCTGAAACCAGAATGCTCTTTCCATCAAGCAGTCCGGATTGCACACTATCAATTTGTGGCGGATATAGTTTTTCAAAACCTTGTGATTTCAGAAAATTAATTGCCGGATCAGGAAGTTCTAATTTTTCTATTTTCATACTCGGTTATAGTGACCGGGTTTTGATTCATAAATAGATGCTTCTCTAAGCATTCTTCTGATATAGTTTCTTGCCTCTTCTTCTGTGAATTTTTCACTCTTTTCAAGCTCTTTGACAAAGGTTCTTTCATCTACTGGAACTTTATTGTCACCTTCAAGGCTTTTGAGAACATCCATGAACAATTGCATCTTTGAGACTTCACTTCTTGGTTTTCCTTGCAATACTCCAAGATCAACTTTGCCAGTATTGACATCAACTCCTGCATCCTGAAGCATGCTTTCAATCAGAAATATTGCACGATCAGCATCCTCTTCTTCTACTTTGTCTTTCATGAGCAACCTTGCTCTTGCAGTTGAAAGTCTAATGATCCCCTCAAGCTGTCTAGGAGTAACAGTAATCATTTCTTCAGATTCTACATTTCTCATCTGAAGGTAATAGGCTAAAATTTTTTCTTCTGCTTCTTTTGTCAACTCCGGAACTCCACGTTTTGCATACGAAAGATATTTTGTTAACAAGTCAACTTCAATTACAGATTTTTTATCTGTCCCCTGAGTGGTATTTCTTTGAATAATGTGCCTTGCAATCTTTTCATCTCGTTCTTTAGTAGGAATGTCTCTAACGACAAAGATAAGATCAAATCTAGTAAGTAATGGAATAGGCAAATTTACATTTTCAGTAATGTTTTTGAACGGATCATATTTTCCATACATGGGGTTTGCAGCAGCTAAAATCGAAGTTCTAGCGTTTAGGGTAGCCACGATACCGCCTTTTGCAATACTTGCTGATTGCTGTTCCATAACTTCGTGTAAAGCACTTCTGTCCTCAGGCTTCATCTTATCAAATTCGTCAATGCTCACAATACCTTGATCACCAAGCACCACCGCGCCAGCTTCTAGCATCATAATTCCTGTTTTATCTCGAACTACTGCAGCTGTAAGTCCTGCTGCGGTAGAGCCTCTACCTGAAGTATATAGACCTCTCGGTGCAATTCTTGCACAGAATTTTAGCATCTCAGATTTTGCAGTGCCAGGATCTCCAACTAGAAATACGTTAATGTCTCCTCTTATTTTACTTCCATCACCAAGTAATTTCTGATTTGAACCTACAAGGAGAAGTAAGATTGATTCTTTGATTAATGACTGACCTTGAATGTGCGGAGCAAATGAATCAATTAGTCTTTGATACACGTCAGAGCTCTGACTAAGTGCAATGATTCTTTTTTCTTCTTCAGGAGAGATCTCTTCCCTTCCTATTTTTCTGTCCGTTTTTGAACCACGACCGCTCAAAAATTCAATGTTATTTCCCTCAATTCTCAACCTATACAATCCACTGTGTCCTCTCTGAACTCCTGTGACTGATTCTTGTTCTACCCTTACCACGCCAGTAAGAATAATTCTATCACCAGGTCTTGAATTATCTACCAAATCCTGTCTGATTGTGACATCAATATAGTGAGGGAGCTGTCCCGGGGGCAAATCCTCAGGAAGTTCCTGCAGTCTTAAAATTTGAAAATCTATGAATTTACTTGCTTCTGGCTTTAGCTCAAAATCTCTGTGTTTACAGCTTGGATTATCACAGACTACAGGAAGTTTTACATCCATTCCTTTAAGCTGAATTATTTTAGTTTGGTGTTCATCAGGACATACAAAAACTAGTTCTTTTGCTAGAGGTTTCACTTCTGATGCCCTAACAACCATTCCAGAAACACTGGTAATGTGTCCAATTGTTTCTGCGTTAATTTGCCTCAGACTTCTTTCTAGTGGAAAATTAATTAATCTTACACGAACTTCATCTTTTATTTTTTCT
>JAGQHE010000088.1:255-5313 GCA_020431995.1 Candidatus Nitrosopumilus sp. | reverse complement strand
GACCGTACCTAAAAATGTTCACCAGAATTAACACCATATTTTTTGTTGGAGAATAAATTTTGATATATACTTAAATGACGTTTTGACGGAACTCAATCATGAGCTCAGAACTTAGACTAAAAAAATTGAGAGGATCAGGAGGATATATCATGGCCACTGTTACTGATGAACAGCAGATGAAAGGAAATTTGGGAGGACCTGATCTGTTTTTAGCGCCTATTGGAAGATTAGACTCTCAGAAAATTACTAAACATTTTTGCAATACATGTGAGAAAGAGTTTGAAGGTTCTCCAAAGATAGTGTTCGAGAATCCAAATGAGGAGGTTGCAGAAAATCTAATTCTTGCAGAGAAAGGACAGTACATTTGTAATTCATGCAATTCTTCAATTGCAGAATACAGGGAATTCAAGAAACAGGACGAATCTGGAGAAGTTGGGAGTGCAAAACCGTTAGAACCACAAAATGCATCACAGCAAGCAACTCAGCCACAACAAATTGCACAAACTCCAAAAGAGATTGCGACCAAGCCAGGTCCAGCAACATCTGTTACATCAATTGATGGAAGAGCAGTATTTGACGAGAATGCAAACAAGGTTGGAACTGCCAAGCAGGTTGGAATTGATTCTACACAATCCATGGTATTAGTGATTGCAAAAGAAGATGGTACGGAGGGAAGCGTACCATGGAGCAACATCAAAAAGATTGGTCAGATCATACTATTGGGAAAACAAGAGATATCCCAATCAGGAAAGTGTCCTAATTGTGGTTTTGGCAACAAAGAAGGCTCCAAGTTCTGTGAAGACTGCGGAACAAAGATCTAGGTAGCAAATTTAATCAAGGGCATCATAGACGAGAATGCAATTGTCAAAAAAATCCATCCCTAAAGGAGTCATCAAAGACATAATCATTGTTGGCGTAGGGGTTTTGATTATTTGGATAGGTTTGCAAGTTGCATTTGGAACACAAAACCCATTTTATGTTGTTGCAAGTGGAAGTATGATTCCAGTTTTACAAGTTTATGACGTGCTAATAGTTCAAGGCCATGAACCTTTTGAAGACATAGAGATAGGAGACATTATTGTTTTTAATCGACCTTCTGATCACAATAGAGTGATAGTACATAGAGTTGCTTCAATTCTTGATGATGATCCCAAAACAATCAGGACAAAAGGAGATGCAAACCCAGCATCAATTCCGGGAACAGACTTTCCTATTACAAAAGAAGAATACATTGGAAAGGTAGCATATGTGCTTCCACAAGTAGGATACGTCACGCAACTGCTAAAGCCACCAATCAATTACGTCATAATTGCAATTGTGATCGGAATCATGGTTATAAAACAGGTGGCTAAAAAGAAAAACGAGAAAGAGATCTCATTTTCAGACCCGTTAGATTCAGAAAAACCAGATACGATAGAAGAGATATCAGACAATGTCAGAATAAAAAGAGATTCCAAGCGTTCTCAACAAATAGAAAGATCTGAGCATATGAAAAGTTCAGATGACATAGAGAAGAAATTAGAGGACATAGAGAAATCTGTAGAAGAGTCTGAAACAGATGAGAAGGGTGGAAAATAAATCAGGTTTGCCAGAGTTCAGGCAAACAGGTTCACATATGCACATACATGACAAGAGCAATAGATCGTCCTGCTTGCTCGATATAAATTCGTCAAATTTGCTAAAAAAGTATTCTCATCAATCATAAGTTTCAAGAGTAGAATCATTTATCAAGCAGTGAAAAAAGCTAGTGCCTAATTGAGACTTTTAGTTGTTTTTTCAATATTGCTTTTAATCAGCTCTGCATATGCACAGACTCCTTTTCGTGACACCGCAGGTTTGACAAAAAACGGGATAGAATGGTGTGAAGAAAATTATCAGATATATTATTTCATGGGAGACGATTTTTTTGAGCATCATAAGCATTCAATTGAATCAAGGTTGTGCGGTGATCTCTACAATGATGATTTATGGACATATTCAGGTTCGGACAGATATCAAAAATTGATTGAACAGAGTAGAATGTACTATGGTTTAGAAATCCAAGAAAGTTTTAAAGAATCACAGACGGGGAAAATTGATACAAAACCTGTAAACGCAAAAGAAATTCCCCAACAAATAGAACAGCAGCAAAAAGAATTGGAAAAAGCACACATGCCAATCGAATCAGAAATCATTAGTGATGAAATTAAAAACCAGATTAATGATTCAGAACCTAATAATTTGTCAGAGGACAGACATACTGAGACAGGAGGTTGTCTGATTGCGACAGCCGCATACGGCTCTGAGATGGCGCCACAGGTGCAGCTACTCAGAGAGATCCGGGACAATCAGCTAATGCATACCGAGTCCGGCGCTTCGTTCATGGCCGGATTTAACCAGTTCTACTATTCATTCTCGCCATACATTGCAGACATGGAGAGGGAGAACCCAGCATTCAGAGAGATGGTAAAGATTGGAATCACCCCGTTATTGTCATCGCTCTCAATAATGTCTCATGCAGATGCAGATTCCGAGGTGCTGGCATACGGAATCGGAGTGATTTTAATGAATGTCGGGATGTATTTCGTGATTCCTTTAATAGTGGTTATCAAATCTAGAAAACATGTCAAACTGTAGATAGAATCATGCTAATAGTTAGACATAATTGATCAAATAGGTAGTGAAATTTATTATCTGATTTATTAAATTCATACCTGAGTAACGACGTGTTGGGAAAAAAAATAATTTTTAGCATATTATTTACACTTTGTATTGTATCAGTTCAGATAGCACATGCACAACCTGAATTTGTATTTGAATTCGGTTCAACTGGAAATGGAAGTGATGAATTTGACAATCCTACGGATGTGATTGTAGATAAGAATGGAAAAAATATCTATGTTGTAGATAATAATAATGATAGAATTAGTGTATTTGATAAAAATGGTAATTATGATTTTCAATATGGAACATTTTGTAATATGGCCTTGATTCAAAATTGCAATGATAATGCAGACGGAGCAGATAATGATGGAGACGGTCAGTTTAACAATCCGATAAGCATTGCAAGAGATGCGTTAGGAAAATTTTTTGTTGTGGATGAAGGTAATCAAAGAGTTCAGATATTTCATGACGATGGCAAATTCCAATCAAAATTTGGTTCATCAAACAGTGCTGATAGTAATTATCTAGGATCGGCAAAAGGAATAGCAATCCAAGACGGTACAAGAGATATTTTTGTTTCAAATATAGAGAGTGATTCAATTTCAGTCTTTGATTCTGCAGGGAATTTCAAATTTGAATTTGATTCGTTTAATGGAAATGATGGTTTTAAAAATCCAACAAACATGGAAATTGATAATTCAAATAAAATGCTATACGTCTCAGATTCTGGCAATAATCGAGTTATAGTTTTCAAGTTAGTTACAGGTACAATCTGTCCAAGTGGAACTGAGAAATCAGCAGATGGGGTCTGCTTTGTAAAAAAATTTGGATCTGCTGGTACTGCGAATGGAAAATTCGATGAGCCGGCAGGAGTGGCCTTTGATTCAACAAATGATTTGCTATATGTTGCAGACTCAGACAATGACAGAATACAAGTTTTTAAAATAATTGATGGGACGGCCTGTCCAAATGGAACTGAAGAAATAGTCAATGGTGTATGTTTTGAACAAAAATTTGGTACGTTAGGTACTGCTGATGGGCAATTCAACACGCCAGTTGGAATTGCAATTGACGAAACAAATGATTTGCTATATGTTGCAGACTCAGACAATGACAGAATACAAGTTTTTGATCTAAATTCAAAACCAACAACACTCATTCCAGATTCTCCCAAGAATCTGAAAGCGTTCCCAATTTCACCTACTTCAGCAATAATTTTCTGGGAAGAACCAACAATGGCACAAAGTGTCCCTGCAATCACAGGATACAAAATAGAATACAAGAGCAGTTCAGGTAATTATGTCACAGTTGTTGAAAACACTGCAAGCAAAACTACATCGTTTATTCATCAAGGATTGCAGTCTAACGAGACCTATGTTTATCGTATTTATTCGATTAACTCAAAAGGGATAAGCTCAGCATCGTCAAGCATTTCTGTGCAACCAAAGCACACTACAACACCTACGGCATTTACCGCAGATGCAATTTCACCAAACCAGATAAGACTTTCATGGATTCCGCCATCAGAAACTTATGGTCAACCAATAAACGGTTATGAGGTTAAGCAAGAATTGAGTTCAGGTGCATACAATAAAGTGGGCACTACAGATAGAGGGACAACAACTTTCACTGTATCAGGACTGATAACTGACAAGACATACACGTATGCAGTCAGCGCAAAAATCGGGTCCGGAACAACTTCTGAATCAAATTCAGCATCAGCTACTCCAAGATCAGATTCCGTAAATAAAATTAGTAATCCGGTTACGTCAACTGCAGTTCAGGTAACCAAATCTTCGCCACCAATAAAATTAACTGCAACAGTCGTATCGCCAACTCAAATCAATCTGTCATGGAGTTCGCCAGTAGACGATGGTAAGTCTCCAATTACAGGATACAAGATTGAAGTAAAAAAAGACAATGACTTAGCATTCACTACGTTAGTTGCAGATACAAAAAGTACGGAAAAATCATATTCACATACAAATGTCATAACAAATTCTAAATACACATACAGAGTTTCAGCAATCAATGCAATAGGAATCAGTGAACCAACAAACGAGTTTTCTGTAACACCAAGATCAACAAACATCAAGATTAGCCCAATAGGCAAATTATCCATAGACGAAGGGAAATTGCTCTCCTTTGCAGTCAAATTAGCGGATAGTTCAGTCAAAGACGTGGTGTTTAGTTTAGAGAACAATCCTCCAGTAGGCGCCAAGATAATATCAAACACGGGCATGTTTTCATGGACCCCAACACTCTCTGATGGAGGAAGAACATACAGTATGGACATAGTTGCTAAAAAAGATGGACAATCAGACAGGGTCACAATCACTATAACAGTCAATGAAGTTTCAGACGAAGTAAAACCTACACCAGCAGTGATAGAGCCAAAAGGAATAGCACCGTTTG
>JAGQHE010000088.1:0-145 GCA_020431995.1 Candidatus Nitrosopumilus sp. | reverse complement strand
CAAAAGGAATAGCACCGTTTGTAGACCAGACAAAAGATCCGCAAAGCTATGTAGACAGATACAACAACGAGCCGAATTACAAGAAATGGTTTGATGACAACTTTCCTGAATATGACTCGATTTACCAGGCAGTCGGACTAGAGGA
>JAGQHE010000087.1 GCA_020431995.1 Candidatus Nitrosopumilus sp. | reverse complement strand
GGGTTTTTTCAAAACGTCCAATACGACGGAACCGTGATGACCATACAGGTATACACTCATGAAGGCACTGGATTAGTCCTGGTAAACACGGCAATTCCAACTGGAGTAGATTTTCAGAGCTCCGCAAGGACTGCAGCAGAGGTAGCAGAAAAATATCTCGGGATCGACCTTTCTGATACTGACATCATTTTTTCCATAACTGCTGATGAGGATGAGCACCTGCAGGCAGTTGATGGGCAAAGTGCAGGCGCTGCAATGACCGTGCTTTTGATCTCCAGTATTCAGAACAAAAAATTGAACGATGATGTTATCATGACAGGCACAATAAATCCTGATATGAGCATAGGGATGGTTGGCGGAATACGTGAAAAGTCTGATGCTGCTGGACAATATGGAGCCAATACATTCCTTGTCCCAAATAAGCAAGGGGTAATCTTTGTAGAAGAATGCAATGAAAGTAAAACAGGCAACTTCATCTACAAGTCATGCTCTTCTGAACAAAAGCCACTGTCTCCAATCACAGAAGAACAATATGGGATGAAGACGATTGAAGTAAGCAATATCAAAGACGCTCTGCTTTATTTTCAATAAAACCACAGCTCATACTGAATACCATCAAAGATTCTGATGGTATTCAGAGGCACTTGGGATGCTTAGCGTGCTGATTTTACGTCTTGTTTAATCTGAGTAAACCAACCAAACTCATCGTGACAAACACTATATTTTTTCACCAAATTGTTTGCATTAGTAATCTAGGGAGCTCAAACATTTTTTATGAGGATATACTGTTGATGGATTCTCTGTGCAAGGAATATGAGGAGGTAAGACGCCTGTGAATTATCCGTACGGCCTATCACGTAATCCGTATCCTAGCAGTCCTACCCCGACTGAAAAAGACGCCCAAATTCTGGGAGGAACCAGGCACATACAGGCCAAGGAATCAATCTTAGAGTGCATAAAGGATCTGTACAGGCAATCAACCAACCGCCAATCCAACGAAAATGACTTTAGGCTAATTACTGTAATACAAAATGTCGGATGTGGAAAAACCCACCTTGCCTTGCACATCAAGGGGCTGAGAATGAGACAAAATATCGAAAGCACGTATGTAGATCTCGCGACAATCTCTCCTAAGACAAAGGAAAGCCTTTACGATGCAATAATAGCAGGATTCAACAAATCCACGTTCGATGATCTCAGAGAAAAATTCCTAAAGGAAATCTGTGACAAGGCAGACAAGGGTGATCTGCTAGCAAAAAAAGCCCTAGGCTACAGGTTTGTAGACAAGCTGCTGGGAACAACAATACAGGATAAAACTGAAGACATCCTGAACAACAAAAAAACGCTCTCACATGATAATCTAAAAAAATACCTATCTACAAACTTCAACCCACATGAAGCACTAGTCATTCAAAATATCATTGAAAAGATATTTGAACCAATATCAAATCTGGATGAATTTTTAGGACGCCTATCCGCTATTTCCAAATTCAGCCATAATCTTCTTGGCAAAATTACCGTCTATACATTTGATGAGCTAGATGCGGATCCAGTTTCTGCCGAAATTGTAAAATCGATAATCAACAGGCACTTGCCATCTTCTGTTGTGATGCTTATAGCAACCCCGTCCGAATACTCTGAAATAAAAGAAACCAATGTATCACTATTTGACAGGCTGGAAAAGGCAAACTACAAGATTGATCTGGCTGGCTCAAATTCCATAGATGAGCTTTCTGAGATTGCAATCGAATACATCAAGCAAAACAAAAAGAGCGACAGGTTCACCAAAAAACAGCAAAATGATCTGACAGGTAAAATCCGAGTGCTGTGTGACGAATTCCCTGACTTTACAAGCGTTCGATCACTGATCAATATCTTGTATCATGCTATGGAAAAGTCTTGTCAGTTAAACCATGAAGAGATCTCTGAAGAGGCGCTTGATGAGACTATCAAGAACGCGTTTCCGGGATTAAAGGTACATAACAGCGTTCTGGATGTCCCAATAGGACAATTCCTGAAGCTGCGACTGGAATCGGTAGAAAACATATCTCAATCAAAGATCAAAGAAGCAATCTCAAACCTTGTTAACTTTGCACATGATACAGGAAAAATAACAAAGCCGGAAAACTCAAAGCGAATGCTTGATGCAGTCTACACTGATCAGTATGGGACAAAGATAGGAATTGCTATCGTAATGGGCAAGGATCACGGCAAGAACGCCACGTCCATTCAGAATGTTCTAAAGGCGTCCGCATTTGTGGACAAACTGCTGATACTCACAAACACCAATGTTCCGAAAACACCGCAAGCCACCATAATTAATATCGACAAAGTCAAGATGGTTGACTTGCTTTACTTTAACAACAGATACTCTGACAACAAGATCCTGGAACCAGAAAATGAAAAAATCCACACTTTGGCCAAGACTATCTCGATAATCTGAAATCTGTGCAGCCTAACGTCTTTTCTGCCATGTCAATATCGCTCTTTTTTTATCTGAAACACATTACTTACAAAAAATTGCTAAACAATGAATTTTAAGTTGAAATGCATTCTATTCTATTCCTGCACCGCCGGTAGGATTTTTTTCAAATTCCAGCAGTTTTCTTGAACACATGAGCATCTCTCTATCAGTATGTTTGCTTTTCAAACGCTTGCACATTGGACAGATTTCGTCTCCCGATGTTGTTTTTGGAGGCTCAGCCATCATGGCATATATCTAGACAATTATCATTTATAATATTTTTTGATCATGTATTGCCATCTGCACAAACTTTCGGGTGGAAAATTTCAATGTAAACATAATGTCATGGTAATTCAGTTTATGATGGTCACTATTTTTCTATTATTTTCTCCGTTTCTGATGACCATCTGATATCTTGAAGCCTATGGAGTATGTGATCCTGTATTCCTTGTTGGAAGCAAAGCTCCTCTCAATCCAAAAGGTGATGCTTCTTCACAAGTCGGATGTGCATAATTCATGCCTGTTAGCCCGCACATTAAATGAATTTGCTCATCTGTTTCAAAAAGACAATTCTTGCACAAAAATTTTACTGGTTTTGTGCAGACAGGACAGTTTTGTTTTATCTTTAACTCAGTTCCACACTTCCTACACGAGTCAATTCTCATGACTATCTTACAATGATATTGTCTATTACACTTGGTAAGCTAAATAGCTTACTTGTAATCTTGAGAATTTACCAGACTCTATGAATTACTATGATGATACTATGATCATGAAGACACAACAAATCTCAAACTGGGATAAAATAGTCCACGCTCCTTTCAAAAAAGTCATAAAATTTGACCTTATCTGCATGAGCATAGGTGCAGTGATTGGGATGGGTGCTGGAGCCTATCTTGTTGCTAGCGGTTTTTTTGGCTAGCAACATGACTTATTTTTTTATAATGATTCATTATGGTTAAGATCATGGAATTCCAGGCAGTAGAGCCATCATATACGTCAAAAGAAGGATGCAGGCTTGTTTGGAAGGGAGCCGACGAAGACGATACTGATGTAGTAATTTTAAACAAAAACGAATTAAAAAACTTGGTTGAAATTTTTAAAAAAAACTCTACTGGCGAAGTTGAGTTAGAAGATCAATCAAGCGTAATCCGGGTTAATTCTGATGTAACTCAGTTCAGTCTGGCAAATCACAGGTTACTTGAGGCAAAAACAACTGATCTTCAAGATCAAGTCTTAGAATATGCCAAAGTCCCACATGAACCACAATATGTGTACATTGGAACAAAGGAATTCTACCCTTCAATATGGATTAGGGATGATGAGAAAAAACCTGAAGGAACATCCAAAAAACATCCAAAACAATCACTCATAGAGGCTATTCTGTCCTCCGAGCCAGAAAAAATCAGACAGGATCTTTCGCCAACTGACTTGTTTAGGGTGTTTGCTACGAGACGCTCTACCAGGAAATTTGAAAAAACTAAGGTAGAGGATTGGAAGGTTGACAAGATTCTTTCAGCAGCTGACGTTGCACCTACTGCAGGAAACTTCCAAGGGTTTCAGGTGTTCCTCATTAAAAATAAAAAAACAAAAGAGGCCCTAGCTGAGGCTGCAAATAAGCAACCATATGTTGCCGCACCTGTAGTTTTAGTTTTCTGCATGGACCCATCGCGAGTCAAACTAAAATTCCCTCCAAATATTTTGGAAAAGTTTTCATTGCAGGATGCGACCATTGCCGCCGCTTTTTCGTTGTTGGCTGCATCAGGAGTTGGATTAAGCACAATTTGGATTGGTATGTTTGATGAGGAGAAGGTAATGAAAATTCTGGGTACTGATCTGCGACCCTCATCAATCCTTTGTGTTGGTTATCCGGACAAGAAAAAACCTCCAAAATCAAGAAGAAAACTAAAAGATCTTATCAAGGTCATTGAGTGAAATTCTACAATCATTTTTATCCAGTATTGAGGACTAGCATTGATGGCTGATCTGTTTGATGAGACTGCAAACTATGTGCTTGATTTAGCAAGTCCTCAGAGAATGCAAATTTTGTTTAAACTGCTAGAAAAGAATTCCACGCCCACCCTTCTGGCAAAGGACATTGATGCCACAAAACAGGAAGTCCATCGAAATTTTAAGAGGTTGGAAGATAGTGGCTTAATTGAAAAGAAGACTGATGGCACTTTTACATTAACCACATTTGGAAAAATCGTCTGCACACAAGTCCCATCGCTTGTTTTTATCTCACAAAACAGAAAATATTTTGAAGAGCATAATTTTGGTGAAGTTCCACACAAATTTCAGATGCGTTGCGGCCAGCTGGCAAACGGTCAGCACGTCAAAGGAATTTCCAAGGTGCTAGAACAGTGGAAGAATATCTACAAAAATTCTAATGATTATGTTTATGAGGTGCTGTCTGAGGTTCCGCTTGACTTGATTGAGCCTCTTGTCAAAAAAGTCAAAAAGGGCGTTAAATTCAATTACATCTTTTCGGAATCCGCCTTAGTTCCCAAAGGAAGAAAGGCACTGCTGAAAAAACTCGGATTTGACAAACTAATTGAACAAGGACAAATACAGAGGAAAATGGAAAAAAACGTTCAGACTGTGGTGATACTCAATGAAAAAGAGGCATGCATTATGTTTCCTACCCTTGACGGAGAATCTGATCTTACTGAAATGTTTTATTCTGACGATCTGATGTTTCATGAGTGGTGCCTTGACTATTTCAGATACTGCTGGTACGGATCTGATGTGTTTCGAGAGAGTAAGCTAAAAGAATGATTATTTTCAAAATAAACTATGGGAAATTAGACACAGGCCATTTCTGAGCAATCAGGAGCAAAAGGTTAGAATACTTTATCGGCATCTGCTCATCCATTCAATTTGATCTTGATGTGGAAGCAGATGTTGCCAAATACGTCAAATTTCGTATTTACCTTTGAAATACTGGGAATAATCTTGGGAGGGTTTGAGGGATATGTCATTGCATTGACATTGATATCTTCATCATCTGATCTGGGATTGCTTGCAGGAAGCCTGTTTTTTGCCTTGATTTTTGGAATGTTTTATGGTAAGATGTTTGTGATTCTTGCAGGTGCCCCTATAGGATACTGTGCAGGGCATCTTCTAAAACATAAAAAACTTGGTCTAGAAATAGGACTAATCAGCGGGATGATAGCCTTGACTCCAATACTTCTTGGGAGCCATTTAGAAGACATGTATCTGACTTCATACATTTGTATGGTTATTGGGATTTTTGCAGGCAAGGTTATTGGAACAAAACTTGGATTATTCTTTAATGAAAACAATAATGGAGTTGACACCAGAAATAAAAGATAGGCTTTTAATGATTATCCCTAGCGACTACAATCACTTTGCACTATCTGATAAAGCAGGACCGATTCGGCATTCCCTTTAAAATTTAATGATATTTCGATTAATTAGCCACTGTAACATTATCGAGTATTCGTCATCAGAGATTCTATTTTCAACCCACTCTTTTGCATTGGTCTTAATCCACACTGGAATCTCAGATTCAGAAGAGCTTGGGCTTTTTGCAAAAGGGATCTGAACAAGTCGTTCTTTTATCAGAAATCCCATTGTTCTTGCATATGTCTTATCATCTATCAAGTTCTCAGTCCAGAGATTCGTGGGCTGTTTTACCCATGATGGTATCTGGACAATATCGTACCCAACAGTCACAACAAAAGACGCCCTGCTTTTGTTGCCGGCAGAATCTTCTGCCTCGCATCTGACAGTTGTCTTACCCATCTTGAAAATACCGCCTGAGATTCTATCGCATTGAACGTAAACTTCCCCATTGACATTATCTGTTGCATTTACTTTGAAATCTACTCTGGCAGGGTTTTTGGATGTGATGTAGATGTCTTTAGGCATGACAAGTTTTGGAGGCTCATCATCGGCGACTCCGGATGCGTTCTTTTGCTCAACTCCTGCTGCGGTTGCGGAAAATAGTGACATTGACAAGACTGTAACGACAAATAATCCCAGTTTTTTATCTCCCACGCCTGATTTTTCCATCCACACCAAGACTGATTCAATGAGTTAAACATTGCGTCAAAATCATCAATGGCACCATTCGAATTCCCTTTTCTAGCTAATCTTATCCTCTGAATACGAATGATTCATACAATCTGTTAAAATACCCGAAATGTTACCTTGAGCCATTGCTATATGGCAAATTTTGTCATTGATAAAAAAATCAAACTCTTGCTTGCTTTACTAGGCATATCTATCTGCATGTCTTTTTTGGCATGGTCTGAAGTTAGCATATTTGCAGATTCTGACAACGATGGGGTTGTGGATTGGAACGATAATTGCCCCTCAGATCCAAATCTGGAGCAAACCGACTCTGACTCTGATAAAATTGGTGATGAGTGCGATACGGATGATGACAACGACGGAGTATCCGATTCGCTTGACCAGTTTGACACTGATCCTCTGGATTGGGCTGACTTTGACTTTGATGGAGTGGGTTCGTCTCAGGATACGGATGATGACAACGACGGAATCCTAGATTCTAGCGATTCATACCCGTTAACAACTTCCGAAGATCTGGCTATAAAATACATGAGCGATATAGAGACCTGTGCTGAAATGGATGACAGCACATTACGTCTTGTCTGTTATTCAGAGTTTTTTGGAACTTTAACAGAGAACGAAAAGAACAATTCTGATGCATTAGAACTGTCCATTGCACTATCAAAAATTGGCGCAATAGACGATTGCCATTTTGTGTCTCATGAAATCGGTCATATCGCTTACAAAGAGACTAATGATGTTACAAAAAGTCTGCAGGGAATGGATGGCACAATGTGCCGGGGAGGTTATTTTCATGGGGTACTGTCATCTTACTTCCATAACATTGAAGAACTGGGGAAGCCTTTCCCATATTCATACCAAACATTATGTGATGACCTGATAGGTTCCTCGAACTATCAGGATTGTGTACATGGTTTGGGACATGGATTTGTCCATTATTTTGGTGATGATCTGAACTCTTCGTTGGAATCATGCCATAGCTTGTCATTTTACCAAAATATCTTATGTGTCAAAGGCGTCATGATGCAATACACTGACAATGTCCTTACACGAGACGGACTATCCAAGGATGTACTTTCCAGTGTCTGTGATTTGGAACAACTAGAAAGAACTGACTATGTTGAATGTAGCATGTCTACCGGAACCACACTTGCATTTTTCACAAGGCATGATTTTGAGAAAGGTAAGGAATTCTGTAATCTGATTGAAGATACGGATTCCAAGAATTACTGTATTGAGGGATTGCGACTAGAGATTCAAGACTCTGAAAAATATGAAACAAGCCCATTAACCGAAGATAACAGAGAAAAATTCCAACCACAGTTCATTGAAGGAAATAAATCCATTGATATTAGAAGTCCTGCCATAATATCTGATTTTAAACTCATAAGAGAAATAGGGGTTATCTCTTTTTCAATAGACAAACCTCAGTATGTAATATTATACATTCCAAGCGAATTTGTCACCCAAAAAATGATGGTTACTGTCAATGGACAAATTCCAAAAGATCTGAAATCACAATATCATCTGCTAGGTAAAGAAATGATGATGATAAGTTTTGTACCTAGCCAATCTGGAACAGTCTTGATTACCCCTACGTCATAACTTATCTAAAATGAACCTAGTATCTGAAATTGCATTTAATTAGAAGTTTTTTACCACTTAGATTTCTTTAATTTCTGTGATTGTTCCTAACACCGAATCCATCTGGATAATTGCCTTTCTCTCCTTCCACCCAAGTGCAACATACCAATCACCTGAATCATTATGATATTTTATCTCTAATGTTTTGATGTTTTCTGGCATTACGTCATATTTTTTTGCAATTCCTGATATTGCAAGCGCAACTGCATCTTTCTCCTTTTCAAGTCTTCTTTTCATCAATCCTATTCCTGGACTCATATCATGACTACATCATATCATCTAATATAGTTAATTCATAAAATTACCTATAATGTTAAATGTTCCTAATTTACTCCATTACAATGTTTCAAATAGTCTATACATAACGATATAACAAAATGAATCTGATTCAAAAACTATCTAATTCCACACTGGCTAAATCTAGCACACTTGTTTCGCTAGTATCGATCCTGTCCGTTATTGGTCCTGTTATAGTAGTTTCTGCAGGTTTTTGGGATGCAATATCTCATCTTCAAAAAGAACCTGAATTCTTCTGGAGCCCATCTCATATTGTAGTGTATACTGGAGTATCTATGACTAGTTGCGCTGCAATTATGGGATGTTTGTTAGTGTTTAGAAAGTTAGTTCATGGTTCTCTGAAGACTGGAATTAAACTTGTCATCATTGGGTCAATTCTTCAAATTGCTTCTGGTTTTGGTGATTCATTATCTCATGATGTATTTGGAATTGATGGGTTGATCTCTTGGTCTCACCAACCATTGGAATTTGGATTAGTTCTTGCATCACTAGGTGGAATACTAATATTAAAGAACAGAGAACATACTAAACTCAAAGCATTTCTTCCTTTCTCAATTATGTCTTTTTTATTTTTTACCACTTGGCTACTCTTTAACATAGTTCTAATTTTTGGACATACTATTCAATGCATTCCAATCTATGAAATGTTCTCTTCAGGTTGCTCTATATTGTAATTTTTTATTTTCAAATATGATGCCATCATTATTCCAAGAGATCCGACCAGAAGTATAATTCCAGGTGTCATCATTTTCTGAGAATTTGTATTTCCAAACTCTATTTGCAAATCAACAGGATTATTTGAAATATTTGTAATTCTTACAGTATATACACCGTTTTCATTAAAATTAAAATATCCTACAGCCATTTTATATTTGTAATTCTTACAGTATATACACCGTTTTCATTAAAATTAAAATATCCTACAGCCATTTTATATTTGTAATTCTTACAGTATATACACCGTTTTCATTAAAATTAAAATATCCTACAGCCATTTTTGTATGAATTCTTTGCTCTTCAATCACGTTATCACCAGTATCTAATATCTGAACAAATACGCCTTCTCCTGCAAATTCAGGCATATACAACTTGTAATATCCTATATCTGCACCTGACAATTCTGATTTTACTTCAATTGAATTTGATTGCTTTAATAAAACAGAATCATGTATTTTTTCAGTTTCATTAAAGATTAATGATATCCAAATCATCCCAACAATTAGTAACACAAATGAAATCTTGAGTAACGATACCTTCATTTCATGTTATGAATAATCATTTACTTTATAAGATAATCTAAAAGGGCTCGGAGGGCTTCGATCCCTCGACCTAGCGGTTCGAAGCCGCTCGCACTATCCAGACTGTGCAACGAGTCCAAACAAGTAAGAATTTAACAGGCCTAAATATCTGTCTAGATACTTTGAAAGTATCAAAAAAAGTAATTGGAGTTGAATATGCAATTAGAGATATTGTTCTTGCTGCAAGAAAAGTAGAACAAAAAGGAATACAGGTTGATTATCTCAACATTGGTGATCCTGTACAATTTGGCTTTCAACCGCCTGTAAATGTAAAACAAGCTTTGATTGATGCAATTAACAAAGGTGAAAATTATTATTCTTCCTCTGAAGGCATCCTAGAATTAAGACAAGAGATTGCAAAAAAAGAAAACGCAAAAGGTCTCTCGATTGGCGCTGATGAAATTTTAATTACTAACGGTGTTTCTGAGGGACTTGATATGGTAATCTCCTCAATTGTAGAAGAAGGAGATGAGGTACTATTACCTGGACCTTATTATCCACCATATGCTTCCTATGTTAG
>JAGQHE010000086.1 GCA_020431995.1 Candidatus Nitrosopumilus sp. | reverse complement strand
GGTTGTTCTTTGATTTGTTTTGATTCTTTGGTTGGTTTTTTGATTCCTCACTGGCTAGTTTTTGGTACAGTTTGAAGGCCTGATCAACATTGGAGTTTCCGTGTACGATTGATCTTACTGCACGAATCATTGCTACCGGATGCTCTGATTGCCAGATGTTTCGTCCCATATCAACGCCGACGGCACCGCCTTTAATCGAATTAAATGTTAGCTGCAAAGCATCTCGTTCTGGAATCTTCTTTCCACCTGCAACAATGATTGGTACAGGGCATGACTGAACAACTTTTTCAAAATTGTCACAATAATAGGTTTTTACAATGTGAGCCCCTTGCTCTGCTGCCACCCTACATGCAAGCGAGAGATACCGTGCGTCCTTTCCAAGTTCTTTCCCAACAGCAGTCACAGCCAAGACAGGAATTCCATATTGCTCTGCCTCGCTTACTAGTTTTCCCAGATTCACAACGGTTTGATATTCATATTTTGAGCCAACAAAGATAGACATTGCAAGTGCACTTGCATTAAGTCTTATCGCATCCTGAATCGAGACTGTGATGTCTTCTTGAGACAAATCCTCACCGATGATGCTAGACCCGCCAGAGACTCTCAATACCATCGGAGTGTTTGTGGTTGCAGAGACGGATGTTCGTTGGACACCGCGAGTGACCATTAGGGAATCACAGTATTTCAAAAGTGGTGCAATGACCTTTTTTGGATTTTCTAATTTTTCAGTGGGACCAAGAAAGTATCCGTGGTCAACGGCAAGCATAAGTGCCCGGTTATTTTGTGGTTTAATTATACTAGATAACCTGTTTTGCAACCCCCAATCCATATGTCTTCGATTTTTTTTGAAATGGAATACCTTTCTTAAGCCTTTCTCATTTTGTGATAATTATTTTCATTGCGTTCTCACCTGTACGTGCATGATCAAATGCTTTTTGAGAATCATTTATTGGATAAGTGTGAGTGATTAGCTGTCTGACGTCAATCTGAGATGACTCTATCAAGTTCAATGCCTCAGCAGTATCTTTGTCTGATGCAGCATAGCTAGTAACCAGAGTGATCTCCCTAGAGTAAACTGCACTCATATCCAAATTCATCATCGCGCCTTTTGAAGGAACGCCAAACATCATAACAGAGCCGCCCTTACGAACCATTCCAATTGCATCCTCCAATGCCTTGAGACTGCTCGTAGCAACAATCGCTACATCCACACCTTGCCCATCAGTATCATCTAGAATCTTTTGCTTTCTGCTTTCATCCGCAGAGTTAATGGACTGTGTGATGTTGAACTTTTTTGCAAAATCCAATCTAAAGTCATTTACATCAAAACAGAAAATCTTTGAAAACTTTTTTGCATGAGCCAACATCACATGCATCATACCCGTGGGGCCAACGCCAAAAATTGCAGCCGAATCACCTTCTTTGTAGTGGAATTTGGTCCAAGCTCTAACACAGCATGCCAGTGGCTCAACCATGGCCGCCTCCTCAAAACTGGTTTTATCCGAAATTTTCAAGACGCCGCCGTGCGAAACATTCCAAGACGGAACAACGTATTTTTCTGATAAGCCGCATGGAGTCAGATTTGTTTCATAATATTTCGCACACATTGTTTCATTTCCATGTGCACATAAATGACAGTTATAGCAAGGTACATGGTGATGGGTAAAGACCCTATCTCCCTTTTTGAATTGAGACACATCAGAGCCAACATCTAAGACTGTGCCTGCAGGTTCATGACCCAAACGCATGGACGGTTGGCCATAGTGGCCAAACACTTTTTCCAGATCAGACCCGCATATTCCACAAGATTCCATCTGGATCAGAATATCTCCAGAGCACAACTTGGGTGTTTCTATATCATCAATAGAAATTGCACCTGGTTCTCTTACAGATGCAGTTTTCATGGTAGAACCTTATAGTGTTGATTATAAGTAGATTAAAAGAACTATACACCAAGAATTTTCTTGAGCATTAATCTATAGTCAACTTCATTTTTTTCACTTCCGGCTGCAGGTAATGCAAATACAAGAGTGGATTTTTCAGCTCTTAGCGAAGTTAGTTCATCATTGATCGATTCTGTGATATCATCACTTACTAGTACCAGACCTACATCCGAATCGTCAGTCAGAGTTCGGATTTGATCCAGCGCCTTTTGCGGAGTTTCAGAAACAACACCGGGAATTCCAGCTAATTGGAAACTGGTAACAAAAGATTTGCTACCAACAGTAAAGACCTTCACATTTATGAATCTCGTTCATTCTAATTTAACCCTTTTTGGCATGTAAGATCAGGAAAGATTGATTTACTCTTAAAAACCAATGAATTCATGACAGAAATCGATACTGAAAAAGATGTCTATTTGTTCCTGCATGGGAGAATGGATCTTAAAGAAAAAGCAAACAGTGCTCTTGCCTCAAAGGGGTTTGCAAATGAAAGAATAATGATGGCATTACCAAACAAGGTTGGAAACGTAGGAGACTACATGGCAATGTTATGGATGCCACCAA
>JAGQHE010000085.1 GCA_020431995.1 Candidatus Nitrosopumilus sp. | reverse complement strand
GCAATTTGCTTGTCTGAGAAACCCATCTTTTTTGCCTCCCAGAGAAGAGATTCGTCAAGATCTGATTGTTTGAGTTTTGATTCCATGATTACGATGTTTTTTATTTTTTCAATAAACCAAGGATCAATGGTCGAAAGCGTGTAGATGCGCTCAACGGAGAGCCCCATTTTCAGCGCGATTGCTACATGATACATGATATGATCATCATGGTGAGACAGTTTGTCTTCTATTTCTTCTTCGGAATATGTTTTCCCGTTTGCGCGATTGAGAACTAGCCCGTCATTTCCAATGTCTAGCATCCGGATTGCTTTTTGGAACGACTCCTCAAATGTCCTTCCCACTGCCATTACTTCGCCGACGGATTTCATTGTGGGCCCAAGCTTTCGATTTACTAGTTCGAATTTTTCAAAATCCCATCTAGGATGCTTGCACACAACATAATCAAGTGACGGTTCAAAACATGCCGTTGTATTTTTTGTGATTCGGTTTACTAGTTCAGACAGATTGTAGCCCAATCCAATTTTTGCAGACATGTAAGCAAGCGGGTATCCGGTAGCCTTACTCGCAAGCGCAGAAGAACGTGAGAGTCTAGGATTTATTTCGATCGCAACGTATCTGTCAGAATAGGGCTCAAGCGCATATTGGATGTTACATTCTCCAACAATTCCAACATGCTTTGTTGCACGCAATGCAGCAGAACGCAACATATGGTATTCGTGGTTATCAATTGTCTGAGATGGCGCCACCACAATGTTGTCACCGGTATGAGCCTTCATGGAAAGAACATTTTCCATGTTACAGACGATTACGTTGTTCCCGTCATAGTCTTGCATTACCTCATATTCAATTTGTTTCCAGTGTCCAATGTATTCTTCAATTAGAACTTGGCCGACAATACTAGCCTTGAAACCTCGTTCAACAATTTCGTGTAGTTCAATTTCATTATATGCAACACCGCCTCCTCGTCCGCCCAGAGTATATGCTACCCTGACTATCACAGGGTATTCCAATTCTTCTGCCGCCTTTTTTGCATCCTCAAATGTCGTGACAGTTTTGCTTCTTAGCACAGGGACATTGCATTCAGACATAGAGTCTTTGAAGAGCTGTCGATCTTCAGTTTTTTGGATTCCTTTGATTTGTGTTCCAAGCACCTTCACATCATACTTTCGAAGTATGCCAGATTCCTCTAGGCTAACCCCGCAGTTAAGAGCGGTTTGACCACCATATGCCAGCATAATACCATCTGGTCTTTCCTTTTCGACAATAGATTCAACGTACTCTTTGTTTACGGGAAGGAGGTATACTTGATCTGCAAATCTAGTATCAGTCTGGATTGTTGCGATGTTTGGGTTGATTAAAACACTCTTCAATCCATCTTCTCGTATGGCTTTGAGGCATTGGCTTCCGGAGTAGTCAAATTGACGGTCGTTTTTGGCGACTCTCGCCGGCTTCTCCGATTTTTATTGCCCCACTTCCAAGCACAAGAATTTTCTTTAACGACTCATTCTTCGGCAGATGTTCCTTCCTCCATAAGGTGTCGTAGCTCTTCAAAGACAAACTTGCAATCATAAGGACCAGGTGCAGCTTCTGGATGAAACTGTACTGCAATACATTTCTGTTTTTTGTGTTTTATTCCTTCGACTGTTCTGTCGTCTGCATTTGTAAACCATAAATTAAATTCGGATTTTGCAAGGGATTCTGGGGTTATTCCATATCCGTGATTCTGACTAGTGACATAAACTTGATTGTTCTCCAAGTTGACACACGGTTTGTTTTGTCCACGATGCCCATACTTTAGTTTGTAAGTATCGGTGTTTCCTGCAATCCCAATAATTTGCGCGCCTAAACAAATTCCCAAGGTAGGGACATTATTCTCAATTAATTTTTTTGCAGTATGAATTGTGTCAGGGCATTTTTGAGGATCACCTGGACCGCTGCTAAGCACTACTCCTTTTGGATGATATGACATTATCTTTTCATATGTGGCATCCCAAGGCAGACGAATCACCTTGTAGCCAATCTCACGGATATTCCTGATTATGGCATTTTTTGCACCAGTATCAACCACAACGACGGACTGGTTTTCGTTGCCATAGATTTTTTCCTGTTTTGTTGAAACATCATCCATGAATTGCTCAGATTCATATCGGGTGGCAGTTGCAAGCTGTTTTTTTATCGCCTCAGTGTCGATTTGCGAATCAGAGACAACCAATGCAGCCATCATGACACCGCCAGTTCTGATCTTTTTTGTTAGCTCACGAGTGTCGATTCCGGAAATTCCAGGAACCTTTTCCCCATATAGCCACTCATCCAGAGTCATGGCAAGATTCCAGTGACTTGCAGTGAGTGATAATTCATGTACCACCAGGCCGCGTGCCTGGATTTTATCGGACTCAAAGAATTTTGGGATTCCGTCATCGTCTACAATTGAAGAGTCAGGAACACCGTAGTTTCCAACCAGCGGGTATGTCAGGGTAAGTATCTGACCACTGTACGAAGGATCTGTCAGTGCCTCTGTATACCCTACCATTCCAGTATTGAAGACAATTTCACCAAAAACAGCCGTAGAATAACCAAAACCTTCGCCATCAAGAACAGTTCCATCATCAAAAATCAGTTTCCCAAACTTTTTTGCGTGGATTGATTTCTTTATAGTAATTGTGACCCTCGGTTAGTCCGCTAGAAAGCGAATTTAAGTTTTATGTGGGAATCAAAATCTAAAATTGATCGCAATACCAATCTAGTAAGGACATCTAAAGTGCCTGAAACTCTTCACTCCACTTGTGGTATGCACGAATCATTTCAAGGGAGACGCTGGGTTTTCTTCTTGCCATAATGTCTTTGAAATCTGCGGTTGTTAGTTCTCTGGGTTGTTTAGGTGTTTCACCTTCAACTGGTTCATGATAGTCAGGATCATTGAAGATTTCATGGACTGTTTTGATTTGTGCCGCTTGACAGACATCCTTGATATCACTGGCACTGTAACCGTCAAACAGTTTTGCAAGTTCAGTGTTATTGACATTATAATTTTTGCTAAGCGGTGCAGTGTATTGTTTGAATAGATTTTCTCTTGCCGCCTGTGTTGGAAGGGATACGTAGATTCTTTTTTGGAATCTCCTAAGGAAGGGCCAATCAAGACTCCAGGGTTTGTTTGTCGCACCAATCACATATAGCATCAGTTGTTTGCCTTTACCGTTTACGCCGTCCATCTCAGTAAGGAATTGGTTTTTGGTTCTTACCTCTCCTCCAACCTCACTGTTTCTAGAGCCAAGTAAAGAGTCAACTTCATCTACAAATAAAATTACAGGTTTGCCTTCTTTTTCTGCATGTTGTCTTGCCATTGCAAATAGTTTTGAGACGTTCTTTTCTGCCTCACCCAACCATTTACTCATCATCGATGAGGCATCAACATTAATGAAATAACCATCCATCTCATTTGCGGTTGCAGCTGCAAGCATTGTTTTTCCAGTGCCTGGAGGGCCATAAAGCAGCATTCCCTTTGGCCAGCCAAGAGGAAACAGATCAGGTCTCTTTGTAGGATATACGATAGACTCGCGCAGCGCACTTTTAGCATCGTCCAGTCCAATTACTTGATCCCAAGTGACATCTGGTTTCTCTTTCATGATTAATTCTTCAAAGTCATTCTCATTTTCCTGTCTTTGAACAGATGCCTTTTGTTCGGATTCGGTTGCCTTTGGATCAACTGCGGGCTCTACGCCATGTGCCTGCTGCAGTGCACCTATTCTATTATGATAAGAGTTGCATCGGTCTTTGTAAATTTGGTTTAGTTTGCTGTTCGGATAAAGCTGCAATAGTTTAACCAGAGTATCTATGGCATTTTGATAGTGTGTAATTGCCATACCGCGTGCACCTTGGGAGTCGCATTTGATGGCTTCAGAAGCATATTTGCTTGCTGTGTTTTCTAATTCTTGTGGTGCTAAACTCATCTTGATTACCTACTTGGTATCCTCTTGAGTTTTTTCTAGGTATCCTATGGTGTGAATCTGTCTAACAAAAGTTGTTAAATTTATTGCACTTGTTTCATACTCATTATAGTCTGGTCCATCATGATATTTGTTCTTAAAGTCTGATTTGTCAGATATGTTGGTATGCATGTCCTTGACTTTGCTTATCGAGTCCTCAGCTGCAAGTATCAGTTCAGACACCTCATCGTCCAGCTCAACGATGGAATTCGCAGTATCAGATATGACAGATTTGAAATATTGCAGGATTGCATGCAGTTCCTTTTTGTCCGAATATTTGTGTAGCATGAAATCAGCAATACTGACAAGCTTGTTTAAATCACGTAGTTCCTCAAAAGTGAGGTTATCAATGGTATGATCTTCAGACGGCTTGATCTCGGATAACTTCTTGTCAATTTTTGCAGAGATTGTCTTTATTCTGCCAATGTCCTTTGATAAATTACGTAGTGAGTTTAACATGATCAGCCATTCATAGTTTTGAAAAATCAAGATTAGGGTACTGCTTACTTAATTTAGAGTCTGCCATCAACTTTACTTCATCAAGGATTATGCATGATTCCTTGTTTGATTGACTGAAATCAAATCTGGCTTTTGTAAGAACAGCTGAATCAAGCACAATACTACCAAGGTGGACAGACATCTCAGATAACTTCTGGCTGCAGAGAGGAAGCACATCGAAGAGTTGTGCGCTGACTGTTCTAAGCATAGGAATTGATGCAGGAAGAACTTCAAGGATGCTGTCAATTCCAGAGATATACCCTGTTCTCAGCTTGATGTGCAACAGAATATCAAGTGAGTGAATCACTGTTTGTTCCAGCTTTATCGCACTAATGTGGGCTTTATCAGATTCATCAAAATCCAGAACCATTGACTTGTTTGATTCTTTTATCTCGTGGTATTTTTTCTCAAGAATATCAACAATATCAGTCAGCAAATTAAGGGAATATCCAAGTCTCGGAACAAGCGTGACTGAATGCAAGGTGGTTTCTTGTTCTAGAGGGACGCTGTGTTTTACCAACATTGCAAACAGTCATTCAAGATTTTGTATATGAGGACAGTGTATCGTTCAATTTAGTAACCGCAGTAACACCTGGATACAGATACGCTTTGAATTTTTTTTGAGTATTTGTGTAAAGGAATTTAGCTCTCAATTTTACCTAATAACAAATCAAAGAAATGCATGGTAAATGACAAGGTATTAACAGTAAGCTTGGAGGAGTTTGGGCTAAGCAAGTATGAAGCACAAGCATATGTCACATTAATTTCTAAAGGATCTATTTCTGCTGGCGAATTGGCATATCATTCGGAGATTCCGAGGACAAAAATATACCCTACTTTGTTAAAATTAGAAAGCAAAAAACTGGTAATAATTTCAAAGAGCAAGCCAATCATGTGTACTGCAATTGCGCCAGAGGATGCATTTGACGAAATCATCCATGAGCAAATCAACAAAGTAAACGCAATGAATACGTTGATCTCAAATTTGAAGAAGGCAAGCGAGGAGAGCAGAAAGACAAGGGGTTCCGAAGAGAGGAGGTATTTTCACATGAGCGCAAACAACGTAGTGGCTCAACTTCAGACAATGATTGAAGGTTCAAAATCATCAATCAAGATAATGGCAGATCAATGGGGATTCGGATTGCTCGCTGAATGCAAGGAGCAGTTGCTAGCAGTTTTGCGTCGCAATTTGGATGTCAAAGTACTTGTCACACCAATGCAAATCGGCTCAGATGCGTTCAGGGCGATTCCAGAAGGGGTAGAAATCAGAGCGTCCGAGATCAGTCAGAACTGCTTTATTTTTGACGAGACAGAATTGCTGATGGTGGATAATGACAACGGAAAAGGGGCAATTTTTTCATCAACCGAAATTCTTGGCATAAACCAAGAGCGAATGTTTTCCAACATTTGGAAAAATGCAATGAAAACCAAAGCTCTTGCCGACATGTCAAAAACAGAGGCTCAAGAGATTTGCAAGATAATAAAAACGGTTAATGAGACAGGACTGCCACATATTTTTAGCGTGTTAACAGCAGCAAAAAAACCGGAAGTGGAAATTCTAAAGATGCTAGAAAAAAACGGAATCTCTTTGAAAACAAGATCACTTGATGAAATAATAGAAATAATAGATGCAGTGGTGCAAATTACATGTTCTGGACATGTTAACTTTGAAGCAAAGGCAAAAAATATCACGGTGGACTCAAAACTAAACAGCGGTCATTCGTTGCCATGGGTGTCAGTTCTAGACGGATATTTTCAAAACCAGGGTTACAAAACCAGGATTGTCTATCAGAACAATTCAGGCAAAGGTGAAAAAGTCCACATAAAGATAGGTAAAAATTAAAATCACCAAAAGGAGACGCCGTACTTATGATAGAAGAAAAACTTGATTTGCTAGGAATCAAGCTTCCAAACCCGCCAACTCCTGCAGGATCATACGTTCCAGCGGTGAAGACAGGGAATCTGCTTTTCATTTCAGGACAGATTCCAATGGAGGATGGCAAGGTGGTGTTTACAGGAAAAGTGTCAGAAGAAAACATGGAGACGGCCCAAAAATCCGCAAGAATGTGTGCAATCAACCTAATGGCCCAGATAAAGAGAGAGATAGGGGATCTGGACAAAGTGACAAAGATAGTGAGATTGTCAGGATTTGTAAATTCGGTTCCAGAGTTTTCTCAGCAACCCAAAGTCATCAACACTGCCTCAGACTTGTTTTTTGAGGTATTCGGTGAGAAAGGAAAGCACTCCAGAATCGCAGTAGGCGTTTCCAGTCTGCCATTAAATTCCATGACAGAAATTGATGCAGTGATTGAGTTTTCAGATTAAGAATAAATTTAACATCATGAACATTACCATAAGATCATGGATACAGTTCATATATTGACAGCATTTAGAACTTTTGTGTTCAGGGTTTTATTATTGGCTTTAGTTGCATTTTCAGTCTTTTCATCCTCAGCATTTGCAGAACCGACGATGGAGGTCAATGTTTCTGAGGAAAACATCAAGTCTTTAGACACAGTTTTGATCACAGGCAAAATTACAGGGGTATCCCAATACAAACCAGTGAAACTTACCATAACAGACCCGCAAGGGATTATTGTGTACAGTCCTTTAGTAGCAATAAGTGATGACTGGACGTTCAAAAAGCTGATCCATCCAACCCTTCCAAGTTTCAAAGATGGAACATATCACATAACTGCAAGTCATGAAGAAACACAGGTTACTGCAAAGGCACAGTTCACAGTGACATCAGAGAAGATTCCAAGAGGCACCATACAACAAGAACCCAAAGTTGTTGAAAACAGTATTTCAACAAAAGCAGGAATCGTGATGGAAGCTGATGCAGTAAACGGCTCAGACACCATCAAGATCAGTGGAAACACAAGCTACAGAGGAACAGACATTACGTTCATTGTAAATTCCCCAGCAGGGAACATAATATCAGTTGGTCAGACCACGCCAGGAACACAGGGAAACTTCGAGGTAGAAATCAAGACAGGCGGTTCGCTATGGAAAGAAGACGGAGTTTACACAATTACAGCCAACCAAGGAACATCATCAGAGTACAAGAAATCAATTCAAGTCGAAATCAAAGACGGGGTAGTAGTACCGGAGTTCGGAGTGATCGCATCATTGGTTCTAGTGATCTCAGTGCTTGCAGTGGTGATGATTTCATCAAAATCAAGGTTCAGTGTTTTGTCTAGATGCTAGGTACAAACAACACATGTCTGCGTTAAAAGAATTAGAATCAAAAAAACATATTTCGTTGGAGACATATAGAAGAAACAAAGAGCCAGTCAGAACTCCAGTATGGTTTGTCATAAAAGACAATTCAATCCTAGTTGTTACAAGAGAGAAGACAGGCAAAGTGAAAAGAATCAGGAACGATCAGCAAGTAAAGATTGCAGCATGTACTATGCGGGGGAAAATCACAGGCAAATGGATGTCAGGCATTGTGGAAGTCCTGACGGATGCAGAGATTGCTAATGCAGTAAAATTAAGAGACATGAGATACGGACTTGCCGCAAAAATTGCAAAATTTGCATCTAGAAACAAAGGCA